>JBEVIF010000348.1:0-7633 GCA_040510795.1 Acidimicrobiia bacterium | reverse complement strand
TCTCTTTGGTTCGGAGGAGTCCACCAACGCAGCCAACTTCTTCAACGCAGGGGTGAAGGGCAGGTTGCACGAGGACCGGATCGAAGACGACCACCGGTTGGTCGACGACACATATCCGGTGATGAAAGTGGTCGATGGGGAGCTTCGGCAGGTCGACGTCCCGGCGTTGAACGCCCTGAACGCCCGGCTTCGGGACGACTTCATCGAGGACTGCCAGGCCGGGATCACCCGGTGGAACAACGAGATCGCTGGTCGAGGCATCGACTTCGAGATCATCCTTCCCCATGTCGCCTTCAACCGGCGGATCGGGGAGTTCGGCGAGATCTCCGTCACCCCGGAAGGCAGTGTGGTCCCTGGTGCCGAATTCGAACAGAACCGGAACAGGTGGCTGCCGACCTCGGATGACCAGGCATACATAGAGAGCCTCATGCAGCCTGAGCTCGCGCCGGGCAACTTCGCCGGATGGATCGCCGAGCCGTCGCGTGGCATCCAAGGAAAGCCCACGGATTTCGAATACGTGAAGCTGCCATGACCCAGGCGCCTACCCGGGCTCGAGCCGCAGAGGACCGGCGGGCGGAGTTGATCCGGATTGCCTACAAGGTGATGGCTCGGGACGGAGTGCATCGCGTGCCCCTTCAGCAGATCGCCACCGAGGCCGGGGTATCCAAGGGCTTGCTGATCTACCACTTCCAGACCAAGGACGGGTTGGTGCTGGCCTCTCTGGAGTGGGTCCTGGAGGCAACCGAAGCCCGGATCAGGGACCATCTCGCCGAGTCCGATGATCCCGTCAACGCCATCGCAAAGGTGGTGGAGGCGGTGTGGGTCAGCCCGGAGGCGAATCGTGATTTCTTCCGGTTCTATCTCGATGGGGTCGAGCACCAAGCGCGGTCACCGGAGTTCGACGAGTTCGCTGAAAAGGCGAGATCGATCATGAACAGTTTCTATCGAGAGGTCATTGTGGCCGGGGTGGAGGCAGGTGCGCTCGATGTCGACGACCCGACAGCTGCGGCGATCCAGATGCGTGCTGTCATCGAAGGGATGTTTCTTCAGTGGCTCCAGACCACTGACTGGCGCACCAATCACAAGGACTACGAGGAGCAGTGCTGTCGGGCATTGTTGCGAGTCCTGGGCGCCTCTGACTGACGGCAATCCGCGAGGTGTCCGACTGCGAACCAATCCAAATGCAAGTAGTGGCCGCCGTCCGACCTCACCCCGTGCCATGGGGTGTGGGTAGCCTCCCTCGCTCCCGCACGATCTGTCTGACACTCATGTCAACAACACCACCGCTGGACAGCCTCATGACACGAGTCGCCCACGGCGACACCGAGGCGTTCTCCGATCTGTACGACCAGACCTCCTCGATGATCTACGGGCTCGCCCTCCGTGTCGTCCGGTCCGAGGCCCTGGCCGAGGAGGTGACCCAAGAGGTCTACCTCCAGGTCTGGAGGCAAGCGTCCGGTTTCGACGCGCAGCGCGGCTCGGTCAAATCCTGGATGGCGACGATGGCCCACCGGCGGGCTGTTGATGTGGTCCGCAGATCCCAGAGTGCCCGGGATCGGGAGCTCAAGGTGCCGGCCGACGGCCCGGTGGCCGATGTCGCCGAGATGGCGATCCTCGGTGACGAGCGAGATCGGGTGCGTGATGCTCTCAGCTCGCTCACCGACTTACAGTTTCAGGTGATAGAGATGGCCTATTTCGGGGGCCTCACTTACCGCGAGGTGGCCGAGCGATTGGACACCCCACTGGCGACGGTGAAGACACGGATACGTGACGGGCTCACCCGTCTGCGATCCGCTCTTGGTGACGATGATGGATGACATACACGATCTCGTGGCGGCTTACGCCGTGGATGCGCTCGATGACTCGGAACGCGCCGAGTACGAGGCACATCTGGTCGACTGCGCCGAATGTCGGGAAGAGCTTGCCCAGCTCTCCGATGCCGCCGCCTCTGTCGCTGAGACGGTGTCTGTCGCTCCGCCGCCAGAGCTCAAGGAGCGTGTCATGACCGCCGTCGCCACCAATTCGCCCGCCGAGGTGGTCCCGCTGGATAGTCGTCGTCGCAAACCCCTCGGCTGGGGGCTGGTCGCGGTGGCCGCTTCCGTCCTCGTTGTCTCGGTGGGATTGCTCGTGTCCAACATCGGAGGACAGGACCAAGACATTTCCGCCGTTCTCGCCGCTCCCGATGCGGTCGAAGTCGATCTCGACTCAGACGTGGGTGACGCCCGATTCGTGTACTCGGAATCGTTGGGGCAAGGGGTGTTCAACGGCTCCGATCTCGACCTGCCGGAGGAGGATCGGGTCTATGAGTTGTGGCTGATCGACGAGGAAGGCCCGACTGCCGCCGGCGCCTTCCGGCCGGAGTCTCCGGAAGACGGGACGGTCCTGATCGAAGGCATCCAACCTGGCCTGACCCTGGCGATGACCGAGGAGCCGGAGGCAGGTCTGTCCGAGCCCACCGGTGAGGTCTTGCTTAGCGCCGACATCTAGTCCAGCGCTACCTTTTGATGATGAGCTCGAGGCCGATCAGCCGGGTAGACCCCCATGTCTTCGTGATTTTCGGCGGCACAGGCGACCTGGCCCAGCGCAAGCTCATCCCGTCGCTCTACCGGCTGATAACCGACCATGAGGTTCGGGACCGATGCGTGGTGCTCGGGGTCTCGCGCCGAGAAGTCGGGGACGCCGCCTATCGGGATTGGGCGAAGGAGGCACTCGTCGAGAGCGGGCTCGACGCCGACGAGGTCGATACGTGGTGCCAGGGCAACCTCTATCACCAGGCGCTCACTGAAAGCGATTCCGGTTACGCCGCTCTCCGGGAGCGAATCGAGTCCATCGAGGCCGAACGCAGTATGCCCGGCAATCGGGTCTTCTACATGGCCATCCCACCCGGGGCGTTCGCCCCCACCATCGAGGGGCTGGGAAGCTCCCGGCTCAACGAGGGGGCGGGATGGGTTCGCGTCGTCGTCGAGAAACCATTTGGCACAGATCTCGAGTCGGCCCGGGTTCTCAACGATCTCCTGCTGTCGAAGTTCGACGAGAGCGAGATCTACCGGATAGACCACTATCTGGGCAAGGCGACGGTTCAGAACCTTCTCACCTTCAGATTCACCAACCCCATGTTCGAGCGACTCTGGAACAGGGACCGGGTCAGTCGTATCGAGATCACTGTGGCCGAAGACCTGGGCATTGCCGGTCGGGCCGGTTATTACGAGCGGGCCGGGGTGGTCCGGGACATGGTGCAGAACCATCTCACCCAGCTACTCGCACTCGTGGCGATGGAGCCACCCAATGTCTTCCATGCCGACCGGATCCGTGACGAGAAGGTCAAGGTGATCACCGCCGTGGCGCCAGTGGAGGAAGACGATGTCGTGTATGGCAGGTATGAGGTGGGGCGGCGAGACGATCAGGTTGTTCCCGGGTATCTCGAGGAAGAGGGCGTCAGCGCCGACTCGATGACACCGACATTTGTCGGGATCAGGCTCTACGTCGACACCTGGCGCTGGCAGGGGATCCCGTTTCTGCTCCGGACCGGGAAGAGGTTGCCGCAGCGCTCGACCCACATCGAGGTGACGTTCCGCGAGCCCGCCCTGTGTGTGTTCCACGGCCGACGTGACGATTGTGTCCACGAGCCCGACGTGCTGCGAATCATCCTCGAGCCGGATGAGGGTTTCGACCTTCGCTTCAACGTGAAGTCACCCGACGAGGACGCGACCATCGACACCCAGACGCTGCATTTTCGTTACTCGGATGTGTACGGGAAGCTGCCCGACGCCTATCAGACGCTTATCCTCGACATTCTCGAGGGCGACCAGACACTGTTCGTCAGGGCGGACGAGGTCGAGGCCTCATGGCGTCTCTACGATCCACTTCTGGAACGGCCCCCGAAGCTGATCGGCTACACGGCCGGAACCTGGGGCCCGCCCGAGATGGATCAGGGAGCGCCCTTGGGCAGTTGATCCTTCGTTTCTCACAGAGCGCGCAAGCTGATCGGCTCCATCGGATAAAGCTCGAATTCGACGGTCATCCCAGGGAGGAGATCGATCGGAGGAACCACGGAGCCGCAGATGACGACATCCCCTGCCCTCATCATCTCGCCCTGATCCGCCAGTAGATCGGAGAGATGGGAGACGACCTCGATCACACCGCCGGCAAGGTCCTCTAGACGGTCGGTCCGGGCTTGCTCCCGACGATCCACTCTGACCCGCGCCTCCAGGCCGGTGAGGTCGGCGCCGGCCCGGCCGGGGTCGGACTGGCCGAGGACGATGCCTCGGTGAAAAACGTTCCCCACCAGGATCTCGTGCAGCTCTTCTGGTGGCGGGTCGATGTCGGCCAGCTCGATGGCCGGCCCGATAGCTGAGATCGCCGCCCGGGTTTCCTCCTGGCCACTACCCGGCGGGAGATCGGACTCCAGATAGGCAGCGATCTCGGGCTCGGCCACGGGACGAGACCAGCCGGAGATGTCGAACTCGGCGCCGTCTTCGAGGAGCGTGGCCTCGGTCATGAACCCGATCAGCGGGCCGTCGGTCCTGAATCGCTCCCGCCACGCCGGGGCGCCGAAGCCTGCCTTCCAGCCAATCGGGCGATATCCCTGGGAGATGAGGTCACGCCGCAGCTCGAGTTGGCCCGTCAGGCCACTGGCGAGCGCCGACCGGCTCATCGCGGTAGCTCGTATCCGGCTGCGTCGAGCGAGCCCGCCCCGCTCCATCCCCAGACCAGGGTCACATCCTCGTCGCCGGTGTTGTCGAAGCCATGCCAGAGGCCTCGCCGGGTGAAAAGGACGTCACCTTCGCCGGCAGGCTGGTCCTCGTCGTCGGTGTAGATCATCCCGTGACCCGAGAGGACGATGAGGAACTCGTCGGCATTGGGATGGCGGTGCCGATCGTGCCGGGCTCCCGGCGGCAGGACGGTCCATCCGAGGAGGAGGTCGTCTGAGCCCGCCTTCGCCGCGTCGACCAGGAACTGCACCTTCATGTCGACCCAGCCCTCGTCGTCGCGCAGCCCTCCTTCAACCGCCACGTCATGTCGGTTGATCCGGAATCGGCCCGTCATTTTTCTCCTCCCAGCCGCCGATATACGTCGAACACGGTCACGAAATCGCGATGGCTCAGCCCGAGGCCGTGAGCGGCGTTCAGCATCTCGTTGGCGGCAGCGGCGAGCGGCACCGGGCTGCCCTGACGCCGGCCCAGGTCGAGGGCGAGCAGCATGTCCTTCTGCTGCAGGGTGACATTGGCCAAGGGCTTGTCCGGCATGTTCCCCTCCAGGATGAACGGGCCGCGGTAACCCATGACCGGGGAGGCGACGACGCTCTTGAGCATGGCGTCGACGGCTACCGCACGGTCAACCCCGCCCTTTTCCGCGAGGGCCACGGCCTCGCTGAACGCCACCATCTCCACGATGAGGCAGAGGTTGATCGCCACTTTCATCTGCACGGCCATGCCACTTGTGCCGATATATGTCACGGTGGGCCCGATGCCCTCCAGCACCGGCCGCACCCTCTCGAAGGCGGCTGGGTCGCCACCGACCATCACCGATGCCTTGTCCTGCTCCAGTGAGATCGGACTACCGGACAGGGGTGCGTCGAGCATTGTGAGTCCAGCTTCGTCATAAGTAGCGGCGATGCGTCGGGTCGCATCGGGGTCGATCGTGCTCATGTCGGCGTAGATGCCGTCGGGGGGAAGGCCGGAGACAATCCCGTCATCCCCGACAGCGACCGCCTCGACTGCAGCCGCGTCGGTCACGATGGAAAGGACGACCTCTGCAGCTTCAGCCACCTGGCGGGGGGTGTCGGCCCACCCCATCCCGAGTTCGAGTAGCGGTCGTGCCTTGTCGGCGGTTCGGTTCCAGCCAGTGACCTGATGTCCAGCAGCGAGGAGCCGGGGAACGATGCCCTGGCCCATGTCGCCAAGGCCAATGAAGCCAACCCTCACTCAGTCCTCCGGCAGTCGAGTCGTCGCGGAGGGCGAGTCTAAGGGGAGGTATCCCGAGGAATACGTGCCTGTGATCATTGGTTGGCGGAGCGCATGCAATTTGGCGTTTTCAGCGTCGGCGACGTCACGCCCGACCCGACGACGGGCCGTGTACCGACACAGGCCGAACGGATAAAGGCGATGGTGGCCGTCGGATTGAAGACCGAAGAAATCGGTCTCGACGTGTTCGCCACGGGTGAGCACCACAACCCGCCGTTTGTTCCCTCGTCTCCGACGACGATGCTCGGCTACTTGGCCGCCCGCACCGACAGGATCATCCTCTCCACCGCCACGACCCTGATAACGACCAACGACCCGGTGAAGATCGCCGAGGACTTCGCCATGCTCCAGCATCTGGCCGACGGCCGCGTCGACCTGATGATGGGCCGCGGAAACACGGGTCCGGTCTACCCCTGGTTCGGCAAGGACATCCGAGACGGGATACCCCTGGCCATCGAGAACTACCACCTGCTGCACCGGTTGTGGCGTGAGGACGTCGTGGATTGGGAGGGCAAGTACCGAACACCGCTCCAGTCCTTCACCTCGACACCCCGGCCCCTCGACGGGATTCCTCCGTTCGTCTGGCACGGGTCGATTCGCAGCCCTGAGATCGCCGAGCAGGCCGCCTATTACGGGGATGGCTTCTTCGCAAACAACATCTTCTGGCCGAAGGAGCATTTCATCCGTCTCATCGATCTCTACCGCCGCCGCTTCGAGCATTACGGACATGGCAGCGCCGATCAGGCCATCGTCGGGCTGGGTGGGCAGGTGTTCATGCGCAAGAACTCCCAAGACGCCGTGCGCGAGTTCCGCCCCTACTTCGACCATGCCCCGGTCTACGGCTACGGCCCGTCTCTCGAGGAATTCACCGAGCAGACGCCATTGACAGTCGGCAGTCCGCAGCAGGTGATCGAGAAGACCTTGAAATTCCGGGACTATTTCGGTGACTACCAGCGCCAGATGTTTCTGATGGATCACGCCGGCCTTCCGTTGAGCACCGTCCTCGAGCAGTTGGAGATGCTGGGCAATGAGGTGGTGCCGGTGTTACGGAAGGAGTTCGATTCGTTGCGGCCGGCACATGTGCCCGAGGGCCCGACCCACGCCGGGCTCAAGTCAGCTGCCGAGGGCAGGGCCCTCGTCGAGGCGATCGAGCCCAAATGAAACGGCGCAAGCTGGCCGTCGTCAGCGGGGGACTTGCCCAACCGTCATCGACCCGGCTCCTCGCCGACCGCCTGGCCATGGCCGCCGATCAGGCGCTTGCGGAGCTCGACGTCGAGACAGAGATCGATGTCCTCGACTTGCGAGACCATGCCCGGGACTTGAGCAACATGCTCGTCACCGGTTTTGCCTACGAGCGTCTCGGTGCTGCCATCAAGGCGGTCGTCGAGTCCGACGGGCTCATCACGGTGACGCCGATCTTCAACGCCTCGTACTCGGGTCTGTTCAAGATCTTCTTCGACGTCCTGGAGCCTGGTGCCCTCGCCGGCAAGCCGGTGCTGATCGCGGCCACCGCCGGTTCCCCCCGGCACTCCCTGGCGCTGGAGCACGCCGTCCGACCGCTGTTCAGCTATATGCGCGCCCTCGTGGTCCCGACCGCGGTGTTCGCGGCTTCGGAAGACTGGGGATCGGGGACAAGCGCCGAGCAGGCGCTCTCGGAGCGAATCGACCGT
>JBEVIF010000347.1:0-4503 GCA_040510795.1 Acidimicrobiia bacterium | reverse complement strand
CACCACGACCTCCTCGACGGTGTCATGAGCGCTGAGAGAGTGGGCCGCCCTGACCGCTGTGTCCCCGCTGACGAGGACGCCTACCTTCACGATGGGTCGAATTGTTTCCAGGCTGAGTAGGGAATCACAACCTCGGCATCGCGCCGGCGGATGAGGAGGAAGGCGGCGATGGCGCCGAGGATGATGATGGGGGAGAGTCGCTTCACCAGGTCAGTGTACGGGCCTAATCGGTCTTGCCCGTCATCCGGCCATCCCACGTTCATCTGCCCCTCTTAGGCTCGGCGTGTGCCCAAGGCCAGTGTCCTCTTCTTGTGCGTGCACAACGCCGGCCGATCCCAGATGGCCGCCGGTCTGCTTCGGTCTCTCGCCGGGGACCAGATCGATGTCCTCTCCGCCGGATCGGAGCCGGCCGATTCGATCAATCCAGCAGCAGTCGCGGTAATGGCCGAAAAAGGGATCGACATCTCCGATACGACGCCGAGTGCTTGGACCGATGAGATGCTCGGATCGGCCGATCTGATAGTCACGATGGGGTGTGGCGACTCCTGCCCGTTCATTCCCGGCAAGCGGTATCTCGATTGGGAACTGGACGACCCGAGCGGCAAGTCAATCGAAGAGGTACGCGAGATCAGGGATCAGATCGAGCGCCGGGTTCGAGGGTTGATGGCAGAGCTCGGCGTCGGCTCTGACACCTGAACACGTTCAAACCGCGGCGAGCGCCTCCAAGGCCCGATCGACCTCATCCGCGGTGTTGTAGTGGACGAACCCCACCCGGATCAGGCCGCCCGAGTCGAGAAACCCGAGACGCTCGATGGCGTTGAGGGCGTAATAGTGGCCGGACCACACGTAAAGGCCCTGATCCGCCATGTGTCCGGCGACAGCCTCCGCCGATGTGCCACTCACCGACAGGGCAAACGTCGACACTCTCCGATCGTCGGCCTCTGGGACCCCATGGACGGTGACCTTGTCCATGTCGGCGATGCCTTCGAGGAATCTGGCCGAAAGGACGCGCTCGTGGGCCCGAATCCGCGAGAAACCGTCTACGAGCCTGGATCTCCGGTTCGGGCCGTCGCCCAGACCGGCCAGATAGTCGACTGCAGCCGTCAGGCCGGCGATCGACTCGAAACTCTGCGTCCCGGTCTCCAGCTTGTCGGGGGGGTCGGACGGTGCGGGCCGGACCTTGTAGAAGGCGAGCTCGGCGAGGCGATCGAGCTTTCCGAACAGGATCCCGGTGTGAGGCCCAAAGAACTTGTAGGACGAGGCCACGAGGAAGTCACAGCCGATGCTGTGCACGTCGACCAGACGATGCGGGCCGGCGTGGACTGCATCGAGGTACACGAGGGCACCGACGTCATGTGCGAGTTCGGTGATAGTCCCGACATCCACCAGCGTCCCGATGGCGTTCGAGGCGACACAAGTGGCGACGAGACGGACCCGCTCGTCGAGAAGGCTCGCGATCTCCTCCGGGTCGAGCTCGCCGGTGGCCGGATCGAAATGGGCTATGCGAACCTCGACCCCGGCTTCTTCAGCCGCCCGCGCCCAAGGAGTGAAGTTGGCGTCGTGGTCGAGACTGGTGACGACGATGGCGTCGCCTCGGCGCCAGGTCCTGGCCAGCGCCCGGCTCACGGCGAAGGTGATGCTGGTCATGTTCTGACCGAAGGAGATCTCGCTCGGATCGGCGTTGAGGAAGTCGGCCATCGCCAGCCTTCCCTGCGTGGTCGTCTCGTCGGCGTCATGCGATGCCCCGAAACCGCCGCCGAGGTTGCTGACACCGTGTTCGAGGACACGGCTCATCGCGTCGATCACAGATTGCGGGACCTGGGTGCCGCCGGGTCCGTCGAGATAAGCCACGACCTGACCGTGCTCACGCCGATGGAGGGCCGGGAACCGGGCCCGCACCGCTTCGACATCGAGTGAGCGGTCCACCGTGTCAGTCCAAGTTTTCTAGTCGCAGTTGGGCACGCCGGTGAAGCATGGCCATTGATCGGCGATGAAAGCCACCCACAAGGCTCCGAGCGCTACCAGGACCACCACCCGGATCAAGATCGAGATCGGCGGAGACCCGGATCCACCATCGGTGAGGATGGGACTGAGCATGACTAGAAACCCGGTCGGCAGCGCCCAGAGAATCGCAAACAAGAAGGTGATGCCGAGGAAGTATTCGGGCGTGATCACGCTGATCCGGTTCGTGCCGTTGAATACCAGCTCCATCACCAGGAATGGAACGGTCAAGAGCAGACCGATCCTGGCCGCCGACCCGAAATCGATCATCTTGATCACCCAGTGATCCTACGAGTCCGTAACGGATGAGAGGGGCCCGACCTCTCCCGATCATTCTGGCTCCTGCCCACGAGGTCCGGGAGTAACGGACGTCCTTCGTCTGGGAGGAAGTCTCGGGTAGCGAGGTCGCGCATGGCACTCGGGTCGGGCCCATCGTCAGCCGAAGGGAAGCGCGAGCTGGGCATCAGGTTCGGGCTGGCGCTTCGGCCTGGATCTCCCACGGGGGTGGCGGGGGAGGTAGGCCCGGTCGCGGTACAGCTCCTCGTATGTCCTGGTCAGCTCGGGGTGGGACCCGGCCAGCCAGCCCATGAAATGCTCCCGCACACCGGGCCGGAGATGGAGCCGGATGGCGTGCAACGATCCGGCACCTGCCTGCCTGCAGGCCGCCTCGACCTCCGCAACCTGTTCCGGACCATCGGAGAGTCCGGGGATCACGGGAGCCACCAGCACCCCGGTCGGAATTCCCGCCTCGCTGAGACGTGCGATCGCCTCCACCCTTCTCAGAGGATGAGGCGTTCCGGGCTCGGTCTGCCGCCAGACTTCAGGGTCCAGGGTGCCGATGGAGAAGCTCACCGTCACCTTGTCGTGACGGGCCGCCTCGGCGAACAGGTCGATGTCACGCAGGGCGAGAGTTGACTTGGTCAGGATGGTGAACGGGTTTCCCCTCTCCACGAGGACTTCGAGGATGCCCCGGGTCAAGCGGTACCGGCCCTCGGCAGGCTGATAGGGGTCGGTGTTGGTCCCCATGGCGATCGACTCGCCCGACCATCTAGCTGGCGAGGTCTCGGCCCGAGCCAGTTCGACGGCATTGATCTTGACCACGATCTGGGTGTCGAAGTCCTTCCCCGTGTCGAGGCCGATGTACTCGTGGGTGGGCCGGGCGAAGCAATAGACACAGGCGTGGCTGCAACCCCGATAGGGGTTGATGGTCCAATCGAACGGGAGGAAGCTCCCCGGGACCCGGTTGAGGATGGTCTTTGCCTCGATCTCGTGGAAGGTCAGCCCTCGATATTGACCCCGTCCGGGAACACGACGGGTCAACTCGAACAGGCCGCCTTCCGAGGGAGCGCTCCATCGCAGCTCGGGCATGCCCCGACCCTAGGACGAACAGGTGTTCGGGTCAAGAGGACGCTGACCTCGTTCGCCTTGGTTCCTCAGCGGATCGCGTACTTGATGTGGGTGACGTGAGGAGCGGCCACCACAGCCATGACTTCGAGACCGGGAAGGGTGGAGAGGCCGTCCAAGGGACGCACTCCTGAGCCGAGCAGAAGGGGAACGATGCTGAGCCAGAACTCGTCGATGACGCCGGCGTCGAGATACTGGCGGATCACCGAAGCGCCGCCGGCGATGAGAATGTCATCGTCGCCGGCGGCCGCCGAAGCCCGACCCAAGGCCGCTTCCGCACCGTCCGTGACGAAGTGGAACGTCGTGCCTCCTTCCATCTCCAGCGTCTCTCGCCGATGGTGGGTGAGCACGAAAACAGGGGTGTGGTAGGGCGGGCTGTCCCCCCACCATCCTCGCCAGGGCGCTTCGCCCCATTCTCCGCGTGTGGGGCCGAACATGTTGCGCCCCATGACGACCGCGCCAAAGCCTTTCTCGAGCTCTTCCACCACTGGTGTACTGGCGTCTACCCGGCCGCCGGGCTCACCGTGGGTCTCCCTCCAGGCCTCGAGGTCGAACAGCCACGTGTGCAACTCCATCCCACGGATGCCGAGCGGGTTCTCTTCACTCTGGTCCGGCCCTGCCATATAGCCGTCCAGCGACAGGCTCACACTGAAGCGGATCTTCCCCATCGTTTCTTCCCGGACGCTGACGCGGATGCCAGGTCGGTGACTCGTGGGCCCACGTGGACTTGAACCACGGACCTCATCCTTATCAGGGATGCGCTCTAACCGGGCTGAGCTATGGGCCCCAACTCGTGGTCGAGGAGATGGAATTCTATCGAGTCTCGAGATCGAGGCGAAGTGGCATAGCGAGTCCTTCCCGGCCTCTCGAGCCCGGCTGAGGCCATCATGGTGGGTGTTCGAGTCGGCCGATTCGTAGCCAACGGAGATCTCAATGACCGAGCAAACACCGAACGAGGTCGACCGGAGCGGACGGAAGGTCGGTATGTGGACCGAAGTCGATTCTCACGGCGGCGTGATGGTCGGTGAGTACGTCGAGGGCAAACGTCAGGGCTTGTGGCGCCACTATTTCGTCGATGGATCGGTGCGCTCGGAGGGG
>JBEVIF010000346.1:0-14752 GCA_040510795.1 Acidimicrobiia bacterium | reverse complement strand
ATCGCAGTCGACGGGAAGATGGTCGACTATGCAGTCGCCAGGGTTGCCCGGGCGATCTTGGCTCGCGCCGATGCCGCGTCGCGAGCAGGCAAGGGAACCTGATGGCGAGGACCCGTTACATCGCCGACGGTGTGGGTGTGGCCGTGGTCGGGGCCGGGTCGATCGGGACGTTGCGCGCCGAGATCTCGCATCGTCACCCGTCGGTCGACTTCCTCGCAGTCTGCGACGTCATCGAGGACAAGGCGACGCGTCTCTCCGCATCCTGTGAAGCCGATACCTGGTCCACCGATGCCACCGAGATCGTGACCCGTGACGAGGTGGACGCGGTGATCATCGCCTCCACAGAGGACGCCCATTTCGAGCCGGCGATGGCTGCCATCCAGGCTGGGAAATCGGTTCTGGTGGAGAAACCATTCACCATCCTCGCCGACGAGGGGCACAAGCTCATTGCGGCCGCCGAGGAGTACGGAGTGTCGATCCACACCGGCTTCACCCAGCGGTTCCGCCGCAGGTATCTGGCGATCAAGGAGCACGTGCTCCAGGGATACGTCGGGGATGTGACATCGGCCAAGGCCACCATCTATCTCACCCAAGCGGTGGCCCGATCGGTGATATCCAGGGCGGGGACGACTACTCCGTCGGTGAACACGATGACCTATTTGTTCGACCTCCTCACCTGGTACCTCGGCGGCGCCCTCCCGGCTAACGCCTACGCCGCCGGGTCGAACAAGGGCCGCATCCACGATGAGTTCGGTGCTCTCGATTCCACCTGGTGTGTGCTCACTTACGAAGACGGGATGGTCGCCAATCTCGGGGTGAGCTGGGAGCTGCCGGAGTTCTGGCCTGCCTATGTGGCGAGCATGGACTTCGAGCTGTTTGGGCGGGACGGGGTGATCTCGGTGAAAGACGACCACCGAGACGTGCTCATGGCTTCTCACAAGCCGGTGCCCTCGCCGTACACACCGGACACTGCGATGAACGTGGCCATGCTCGGCTCGTACATGCCAGGCGACTGGGCACTCGGGGAGCATTTCGGGGCGATGCAAGAGGAGACACACGCCTTCATCAACAGTGTCGGCACCGGGCGCCCCGATCCGATCCTGGCCACCGGGGCCGAGGGCATGGACGTCCTGGTCATCTCCCGGGCCGTTGACGAGTCCGCCGCCACCGGGCAGGTGGTGCCGATGCTGTGGGCGCAGTAGTGGCCGGCATGCTGTCCGGAGTTGTCGTTCTCGAGCTGGGTCAGGTGATCGCGGGCAACTTCGGCGGTGTCATCCTGGCCGACCTGGGGGCCGAGGTGATCAAGATCGAGCCGAAAACGGGAGACACGGCGCGCAATCCCACCATCGCCCCGCTCCACGACGAGAGCGCCATCCACCTGTTCATGAACCGCGGGAAGAAAAGTGTCGTTCTCGACCTCAAGGACGAGCGCGGGCTGGAGATGTTCTACGAGCTGGTCGAACAGGCCGACGTGGTCATCGACAACTTCCGACCGGGAGTCATGGCCCGTCTCGGTGTCGACCATGAGACGCTGAAGAAGCGCAACCCGGACATCATCACGTCGTCCGTGACGGGCTTCGGTGAGTACGGGCCGGCCAAGGACAAGGCCGCCTTCGACCTGGTTGTCCAGGCCTACAGCGGACATGTCGACATCACCGGGCCCGCCGACGGTGACCCGGCCCGGGTGGGAATACCCATCGCCGATATCGCCGGGGGCATCTACTCCTGCATCTCGGTGCTGGCCGCCCTGGTGGGCAGGGAGTTGCACGGCACGGGCGAACACGCCGACGTCGCCATGCTCGACACCCTCGTGTCGTTGCTCTCCTACGACGCGGTCGACCATCTCAACTCCGGGCGGAGGTTGACTCGGCTCGGCACGGCCCACGCCCACATGGTCCCGTGGCAGGCATTCCAAACGAGTGACGGTTACGTCGTGGTGGCGGCACGTGATGAGAAGTTCTGGCAGAACCTGTGTGACGCCGTCGGGCGGCCCGACCTGAAAGACGACCCTCGCACTGCCAACAACACGGCAAGGGTGGCCAACCGCGAAGAGGTAGTGCCGATCCTGGCCGAGGTCTTCTTGACCAGGACCAACGCCGAATGGCTCGCGACCCTCGACGAATACGACATCCCCAACGCCCCGGTCAATGACATGGCGCAGGTCTTCTCCGACCCCCAGGTGCTGGCCCGTGACATGGTGGGGACCTACAAGCATCCCACCCTGGGTGACATACGCTTCCCGCCCACGCCGATCAAATGGAGCGAGTGGGAGCGGCCGAACGAGCCCGCCCCGATGCTCGGCCAACACACCATCGATGTCCTCACCGAGCGTCTGGATCTCGACGAGACCGGAGTCCGAAGCTTGGCGGACGAAGGTGTGGTCAAGATCTGGCCCGAGACCTGATTGGAGAGAGATGCGTTTCGGGACGTTCGTGCCACAGGGATGGAAAGGCGACCAGGATGGGATCCCGGCCGAGGGGCAATGGGATCGCATCCTCGAGTTCGCCCGGCTCATCGAGGACTCTGGATACGACTCGATCTGGGTCTACGACCACGTCCACACTCATCCAGTGGTGAAACAGGAGAGCACCTTCGAGGCGTGGACCCTCATGGCTG
Organism: Acidimicrobiia bacterium; assembly: GCA_040510795.1. Lineage (GTDB taxonomy): Bacteria > Actinomycetota > Acidimicrobiia > Spongiisociales > ZC4RG35 > JARDZU01. Next base: position 12,136 of record JBEVIF010000346.1, on the reverse strand, counting down.
CTCTGGCCGCCGCCACCAACCGAGCCCGGCTAGGGCAGATGTGCACGTGCGCCCTCTACCGACCGCCTTCGATGCTGGCCAAGATCGCCTCGTCCATCGACGTGATCTCGGGGGGCCGGCTCGATGTCGGGATCGGCGCCGGTTGGTCGAAGAAGGAATTCGAGGCCTACGGGTATCGCTATCCCTCCGATGGAGAGCGCCTCGACATGTTGGAGGAGGCGGTCCAGGTGCTGCTGGCGATGTGGATGGAGGACGAGGCTCGGTTCATCGGCGAGCACTACTCCGTCGATGGCGCCATCAACCGGCCCAAGCCGTTACAGAAGCCCCACCCTCCGCTTTGGATCGCCGGTGGCGGGGAGAAGCGGACACTGCGGATCGTGGCCAACTACGGCGACTTCTCGAATTTCGGGGACGACATCGATGATTTCCGTCACAAATCGAAGGTGCTGGCCGAACATTGCGACGCAGTAGGTCGGGATTTCGATGAAATCGGGCGCACCTGTCACCGGATGTCCGTGATCGGACGGGATGATGCCGATCTGGGGCGCAAGCTCGCCGTGGCCGCTCGGCGGCGGGCGTGTGAGCCAGAGGAGTTCGCGGAGGAGCATTTCGTTGCCACGGTCTCCGAGGCGGTGCAGGAGATGGGGGAGTTCGTCGAAGAGGGCTGCACCGACATGATCCTCTACTTCTACGACATGGGGGAGGGCGACAGCCTGGAGTTGTTCGCCTCGGAGGTGATCCCCCAACTTCGATGAGCGCTTTGGGTCGGCTTCTCGACCCCGAGTCCATCGCCATCGTCGGTCTTTCCGCCGACCCCGCCAAGCACGGCGGACGGGTTCTCGCCAACTTGCGCAAGCTGCGTTTCCCTGGCGAGGTCTGGGGTGTGAACCCGGGACTCCCGCCCGTGGATGGCGTGAACGTCGTCGCTTCCCTCGCCGATCTCCCCGAGGCCCCGGATCTGGTGGTCTGTGCCGTCCCGGCGCATGCGGTGCGCAAGATCGCCATGGGGGCTCAGGGAGTGGGCGTTCTAATGGTATTCGCCGGGGGATTCGGCGAGACCGGTGACGATGGGATCGCGCTCGAGGCCGACCTTTCCGAATGGGTGGAGCGTGTCGGATTCCGGCTGCTGGGACCCAACAGCGGCGGGGTCATCCGGCGCTCCAAGGGCCTCGCGGCCTCCTTTCTCACCTGTCTCGATCGGAATGCGGGAGAGATCCGCTCGGGGCCGGTCGGGCTGGTCACTCAAAGCGGTGGCACCGGCAGCTATGTACACAATCTGGCTGCGGCCCGTGGCGGCGGACTAGCGGTGTCGGTGTCGACCGGGAATGAGGCCGACATCCAGATGGGTGAGGCCATCTCGGCGGTGTCGGTCCTCGACGAGGTGAAGGTGGTGCTCGCCCTGGTCGAGACCGTTCGTGACGGCCAGGCCTTCATAGACGCGGTGCGTGATTCGATTGCTCGCGGCAAGCCGGTTGTGGCGTGTCGCATTGGGATCGGGGATCGGGGCAAGGCCCTGATGACAACCCACACCGGAGCCTTGGCTCTGCCGGAGAAGGTGCTTCACGGTGTGCTCGAGTCCCTCGGAGTGGTCATGGGCGAGACTCCGGCCGAGGCCTATGACATTGCCGAGATGCTGGCCCGGGCCCCTGTTCCCACGGGTGACCGCTCTGCCATCGTCACCCATTCCGGGGGCATCGCCATCCATCTCGCCGATCTCGCTGAGCAGAGCAGTCTGGATCTACGTGAGCCCGGGCCCGGTCTCAAGGCCGCGCTCGACCCACTTCTCGATCTGGGGACGGCGAACAACCCACTCGACATGGGGGGCATCATCGGAGGCCCGGGCCGTTTCGCCGAAGTCGTCGACCGCTTCGCTCGATCGGGCGAGTACGACATGGTGCTGGCGGTGTCCACGGCCCACCCCCCGGCACATTCGGTTGAGCGAGTACAGGCGTTGCTGGATCTGGAGACACCGCTGCCGATCCTCCACCTGTGGATGGCGGGCGACCAGGCCACAGAGGCTCTGCGAGCGCTCAGACAGGCAGGTGCCGCTGTGACCGAGGAGCCAAGGGTGGCGATGCGGGCGCTGGCCGGCTTGGCCCGGCTGGCGAAACGGTCTGGGCTCAGGGAGGTGCAACTCATCGACGGCCCGTTCGAGGAATGGGGCTTGCCCCTGGTCGAAGGCACAACAGCTCGGACTACCGACGAGGCCGTCGCCGTCGCAGAGCGTCTCGGCTACCCGGTCGTGGTCAAGGTCGTGGCGGGTGGCTTGGCTCACAAGACCGAGGTTGGAGGGGTCCGGGTGGATCTACGCGATGCCTCGGAGGTGGGCCGCGCCATCGACGAGGTGACAGCGGCGGCGACGGCCGCCGGTCAGTCTGTTGAGGGAGTGAGGGTGGAGCGGTTTCGGCCAGGGCTGGAGATGCTCGTCGGCGGTTTGGTCGACCCGGTGTTCGGGCCGCTCATCTCGGTCGGCATCGGTGGTGTGCTGACAGAATTGCTCGGCGACGTCGTCTTCGCACCGGCACCGGTCGACGAGGTCGAGGCGGCCGCGATGATCATGTGCCTTCGGGGGCGGGCGCTGCTGGACGGGTTCCGCGGCGCGCCCGCCGGGGACGTCGACGAGCTAGCCCGGATAGTCAGTCTGGTCAGCCGAGGGATCACCGGATCGGACTTGCGAGAGGTGGAGATCAATCCGTTGATCTGGGACGGCGAGAGTTGGGTGGCGGTCGATTGGCTTGTGGTTCATGAGAGGGGAGACCCTTTGACCGAGGAGACGACCAGCTCGGGGACGTGATCGGCCCAGATGCCCGATGCGTCCCGAGCCGGGAAGTCGAACACGCCGATCATGAGCTGCATCGGATAGCCCGGCGATTGGTCGATCCGGCGCACCGGTATCTCGTCGACGACGATCTCAACGGACTCGGGATTCCAGACGACCGAGTACGTATGGCGCTCGGACACATCGATCTCCAGACGCGGCGTGGAGAAGTCGCCGATCAGGTCCGGGTCACTGAAGCTACGGATCCCCATTCCGACGGCCGCCGATTCATCCTCGATCTCGTCGCCGAATACCTCGGCAACGAGGATCTCGCCGGAACGCTCAGGCCGGTCCTCGATCCCCGCCAGCCAGAAACCGAACATCGAGCGTGGCGTCAGGTCCCCGCGCATGTCCACCTCGATGCGGCCGAAACGAGGCGTGTACCCCCAGAAGATGGGTTGCTCCTCCCTCACCCTCAGCCCCTCCTTGAACGGTTGCTGGCCAATCGTCGAGCCGACCGGCCCGGCGAAGCTGGCTGTCTGAACTCCCGAGACCCGGAGCGGCTCGTCGTGGAGGTCAGGGCACCAGAGAGACCGATCGGGAGGGATCAGCAGGTGCAGCTCGCCGTCTCGGATGGAATAGGTCGCCTCCGATTGCTCTCGCGAGCTCCAATGGGGCAGGTAGTAAGGGAACCACACCTCCGGGTCGAGGGCGTCGCCCTCGAATCGCTCGTCGAGCTCGATGTGATCGCCGGGCATCTCGCTAAAGGGTGACGTCGCCCTCGATGAGGATGTGTGTGTCACCACCGATCAGGATGCTGTCGCCGGTGGGCCGGATGTAGACCCTCCCATGACGCCCGATCGCCGTGCCCTGGGAGATGGTCAGCGGCTCCGCGAGAAGGCCCGCCTCGCGAAGCCAGAAGGCGAGAGCCGCGTTGAGCGACCCGGTGATGGGATCCTCGCTCATGCCGCTGGACGGGGCGAGAAGTCGCACCTCGAAGTCGCACTCCGAACCGGCGGGATGAGGACCGATGAACCCGATGGCGTCGAAGGTCGGCCACCGCACCCTCGATGAGTCGAGCGCAAGCACATCGTCGGCGGAGGCGAGATGGATCGCAGGGAACACGGGGCCGTTGTCGAGCCGAGCCGATCGCACGATCACCCCGGTATCGATCCCGAGCGCCTCGGTGATGGCGCGCAGCTGGGATTCCTCCAATGGCTCGATCGAAGTCGGCGGCGCCACGAAGGCGAGCACACCGGTGACGTCGATGTCGACGATCCCGATGCCGCACTCCTGGCGCACGATGCCCGGTTCTCGAGGCTCACCACCGACATGGAGCCAGGCTGCGCAGCTCCCGAGGGTGGGATGGCCGGCGAACGGAAGCTCTCGGGAGGGGGTGAAGATGCGAACCCGGTAATCCGCGGCCGTGTCCTGCGGTGGAAGCAAGAACGTGGTCTCGGCGAGATTGGTCCAGGCGGCGAATGCCTGAAGCTGGGAATCGTCGAGCCCTTCGCCGTCGACTACAACAGCCAGGCCGTTCCCCTGGGTCGGGATCGGGCTGAACACGTCGACCTGGATGAACCTTCGTGATGTCGCCATTGCACCGACGCTAATGCCGATGTCTGACGAGCTTCCTACATTGGCCGTCTGTGATCCGTCGTCGTCTTCATCTGATCGTTCTATGGCTGCTCGCAGGGTTGGTCGCCGCATGCGGCGATCCCTGTGAGGAGCGTCTCGGCGAGTACCCGCCCGATCACATCGTCGTCACGGGTGTGGAAGCCGTCGAGGTTCCCCACATCGGCTGGTCATGTCCCGGGTTCCACTCGGACACCATCGAGCCGCCACCGTCGGTCGCACCCGACCCGGACGGGAACGTCCTTGTCGAGGTCACCATGGAAGAGGGCAGCACGATCGATGTCCGCTTCGGCAATCAACCCGTCGTCGTCGACCCTGCTCCGGTCGATGGCGCCAACTCGTGGGTCCTGGGGGTGCCCGCCCCCGGCCAGCCACTGGTGATCCGGCTCTGCTCGGAAGATGACGCATGCGCCTTGTACTGGGCCAACACCTATGCGGGCTAGGAGCCGAGCAGACCTCGCAGGGTCGCCAGGTCCTCGGCGGACGGATTCCACTCTGCGGCGCGGGCGTTTGCCGCGACCTGCTCCGGGCTGGTAGCGCCCGGAGCCACCGCGGGCACGGCGTCCTGGGCCAGCAGCCACCCCAGAGCTACCTGGACCATGGTCACCCCCCGCTCCGAAGCGAAGCGCTCGACCCCTTCGACCAGGTCGAAGTTCTCATCGGTGAGGAAGTCCTGATAGCGGTCCATCTTCAGCCTTCCCTGGGGCTCGCCGCCGCGTCGGGTCTTGCCGGTGAGCAACCCGTTCGCCAGCGGGTAGTAGGGGAGTAGGGCCACCCGGGTCTCGACGCACATATCGGCCAGACCGCTGGCTTCCGGCTCCCGATGGATCATGCTGTATTGCACCTGATCACATACGAAGGGCGGCCATCCGTGCTCGGCGGAGACCGCCAGAGCTTCGGTGAGCTGGGCCGGGTCGAAGTTGGAACACCCGATCTGGCGCACCTTCCCCTCGTCGACCATCTCGCTCATCACCGCCAGCGTGTTCTCGATCGGCGTCTCCGGATCGGGGAAATGGACCATGTAGATGTCGACAAAATGGGTGCCGAGCTCGGTGAGGCTCCGCTCCAGGACCTTGCGGACATAGTCCGGCCCTGCTCCGCCGCTGCCCTCCCAGCCGGGGATGGGCACGCCGACTTTGGTTGCGATCACAACGTCGGCCCTCCGCCCTCCGAGTGCGGCTCCCAGAAAGGCCTCCGACTGTGCCTCGCCGTAGTTGCTGGCGGTGTCGAAATGGGTGATCCCGGCATCGAGAGCTGCGTTGACCACCGCTGCGGATTGGTCCTTGTCGAGGGCGCGCCCGAAGTTGTTGCAACCGAGGCCAATAACGGAGACCTCGAGATCCCCGATCCACGCGGTCCGCATCAGATGCCTCCCAGGGGCCGCAAGAAGCGCTCGGCATTGGATTGGAGAACCCGGGCTCGGTCGACATCGGACATCTGGACCGCCTCCACGCCGCCAACCGGGTCAGTCGAGGCCATGTCGAACGGGTAGTCGCTGCCGAGGAGAACATGGTCCCAGCCCATCCTCCGCCCCAGCATCTCCAGCGAGAGCGGGTCGTGCGTCAGGCTGTCGAAGTACATCATCCCGAAGTATTGGCGTGGGCCGGTCTCTGAGATGTTGACCCTGGGCTCGGGCCGGACCTTCCACCCGTGCTCCCACCGCCCGATCTGATAGGGAGAGAACCCACCACCATGGGTGAACCCGATCCGAAGCCGGGGGTGCCGGTCGAGCACGCCACCGAAGATCAGCTTTGCGGCGGCGATAGTCGACTCGAGGGGGATTCCGATGAGGTTCTGCAGGTAATAGGAGCCCATCCGGTCGGCGCCGGCAATCGAGCGCTGGTCCGAGTGGAACCAGACCGGGAGGTCCCGCTGCTCCAGGTCCGACCACAGGGGCTCCAACGACGCGTCGTCGACATCGGTGCCGTCGATGTTGGACCCGATCTGAACCCCGCGAACCCTGGGGAACGCCGAGACCCTTTCGACCTCGACGAGCGAGGCGGCGATGTCCTGAAGGGGAAGTGTGGCGAAGACATGAAACCGGTCGGGCTGCTTGTCGCTCAGGTCGATCAGGGCGTCGTTCTGGATCCGGGCGAAGTCGGTCCCGACGTCTAGAGGCACGTGGTAGTGGAAGTTAGGTGGGGGAATGGCGATCACCTGCAAGTCCACCCGCTGCCGATCCATGTCGGCCAGCCTGATGGCAGGTTCGAAGATGCCCTCGGGAAGGGGGCCGAGGCGCTCCCGGCCCGGGTAGCGGAGGTACCGCTTGCCCCCGTCCTCGATCAGTTCCGGGCCATGGTCTGGATGGGCTGCCGCCATCCCGGTCAATGCCGCGGGGACGATGGCGTGTGCGTGGATATCGATCGTCGTCAAGTGCTGCCTTTCTCAGTAGCGGCCGAAGGAGCCGTAGCCGGGATGACTGAAGCGGTTGGGAATCTCTATGACGGTGGGCCCCTCGGCGTCTAGTACAGACTCGATTGTCTTCCCAACCCGGGACAGGTCGTCGACCAGGATCCCCCTCGCTCCGAAGGAATGAGCCAAGGCGACGAAGTCAGGCGGTTTCACGTCGACGCCGCTCCGCCTTCCATAGAGGTGGTCCTGATGACGACGCTCCACTCCATAGCCCTCATCGTTGAACACCAGGACGACGACCTGGACATTCTCCTGCACCGCGGTCATCAGGTCCTGGATCGTGAACATGACGCCGGCGTCGCCGATGATCGCGATTGTCGGGTTATCGGGCCTGGCGAGGCTTGCTCCAATCGCCGCCGGCAGGGCATAGCCCAAGGTCCCAAAGCCGGAGGGGACGAACCAGGTTCGGGGGCGATCGGTCCTCCAGTGGGATCGAGCCCAGAATGCGATGGTGGTCGGGTCGTTGAAAACGAGCGATTCCGGAGGCAGGGCGGACCGAATCTGATCGAGCACCTCGATCTCGATCGGTGCGCCGACGGCTTCGGTGATGCGGCCCAGTGCTTTGGCTACTTCGTCGTCTCGCCAGGGCAGGGGTTGTTGCCCCAGACGATCCAGCTCGGATTCGAGGGCACTCAGGACGATTCCGGCATCGCCGACTACCCCAGCCTCCACCGGGTAGTTGCGTCCGATCTCGGTCGGATCGAGATCGATCTGAACGATTCGACCCGGGAGTCGAAGCGACCAGCCACCGGTCGGGAAGTAGGAGAAGCGGGTGCCTACGGCGAGCAGCACATCGCATTCGTCAATGAGGTCACGCACCGGCTGTTCGTTGGCCCAGTTCCCGATGTGGAGTGGGTGCTCGGAAGGGATCGCGCCCTTTCCCTTCTGGGTGGTGATTGTGGGTGCCCCAAGGCGCTCCACGATCCGGGTCAGGATCGCAGACGTCTCGATCGTCGCTACGCCCCCACCAGCCCAGACCAATGGCCGTTTCGCAGTGGCCAGGATCTCGGCGGCGCGGGCCACCGACGCCGGGTCGATCATGAGCTCAACGCGCTCCCCTCCGGGCACGACCGGGGCCGAGGTCATGGTCGTGAGGGCCTCGTTGGCGAACTCGACGAGGGCGGGACGAGGTCGGCGGTTTCGCAGGGCGAAGAAGGCGGCGTTGACTGCCGCCGGGATTTCCTCGGCAAGGGCCACCTGGGCAGCGTGCCCGGAGACGGGGCGAAAGATGCCGAACTGGTCCGAGATGTCGTGGAAGTGCCCCTTGCCCTTGCGTCTCACTTCGGGCGGGTTCTCGCTTACGAGGTGGAGCACCGGCACGCTGTCGTTGTGAGCGGTGGCCATGGCAGTGATCGTGTTCAGAGCCCCCGGGCCGTTAGAGGTGAACGCGACACCTACCCGCCCCGAGGCTCTGGCGTAGCCATCGGCCATGAATACCGACGATTGCTCATGGCGCACCTCTATGTGGCGCAATCCCGGGTTGTCGACGAAGGCGTCATACACCGCCAGTGTCCCGACCCCGGGGATGCCGAAGAGGAGCTCGACGCCCTCGGCGAGCAGAGCCTCGACGAGGAGTTGGGCGCCGGTGACGGCCATCAGCAGTTCCCGGCGTTTCCGGTCGTCGAGGCGACCCAGGTCTCGGGATATGTGATCCGATCGAGCACCATCATCATCTCCCTGGACACAGCGGCGCTGGAGCCGTCCACCTCGACGGGGAGGACGGTCCAGCACAGCCCATCCGACGACGTCCAGCCAACGGGACTCGAGTCCTCGGTCTCCTGCCCCAAGATCACCCAGCCGGCCGGACCGGCTTGCACCGTGTAGAGGTCCACCGCGGACTCCAGAGCGAACGTGTCGATCAGATCCCACACCCGTCCGTCGCTCGACGTCCAGGCGGCCGGCTGCCCGATGCCGGTGCCTCCGACGGCGGTGAACCGCTCGTCTTGCCATGCCACGTTGTAGACGTAGGCACCATCGCCCAAAGCTGTTCCCGAGCGGCTCCACGATCGGCCGTCGACCGAGAAGATGAGCTGGGGCTCGCACACTGGCCAGATCCCGAACGGCTCCGCCGGGTCGCTCGAGATCAGTGCTGCAAACCCGGACTTGGTCGTCACCATCGGGGGCACATCCGGGGAGCTTCGTGTTGGCGGCCGGCACCCCGAATCGAACGGCACCTCCACCGCCTGGCCCGGTCCCCACTCCGGGTCGGCAACCACGATGTCGAACTCGGACCCGTCGTCTGACCACCAGACATCTCCGAGAATCGAGGTGACGACGAAGCCATCGTCGTCGGCGACCAGGGTCGGCCTGCCCGAGCCCTGGCGGGAGCGGATCTCGTCCGGGAACTCGAGCTCGTCCCCTTCGATCCAGCCCTCACCGTCGGAGGCCAGAATCCGCCCGCCGGCGACCCCGTAGGCGAGGAGCCGGCTTCCGATGGCGGCGAGTTGTGAAGGTGCGCCCTGCAACGGCCGGTTGTCCCACGATGCCCCGTCCCGTGAATACCACAGCAAGACCCCGTCAGCGGTGACACCGGACAACAAAGCGAAGCCATCGTTGGTCGCCACCAGGCTGTCCAGATTCACCGGACCGGTAGGTCCCATCTGCAGCTCCCATTGCAGCGCAGGATTCGTAGGCCGCGTGATGGCGACGATCACCACTAGACCGATGATCAGCCCGAGCACTGCGGCGGCGAAGATCCATGGTCTCGAGACCAGCGGGGAGCGCTCGGAAGTCGGGATCTCGACAACGGCTTCCGGCAATACGGCCATGCCTCTCGGTCCGGTTGGGCGATCATGCATCCTATATGATCCGACCGTGGAGAGAGACCAGGCTCCAGCCGAGCCGGCTCGCGTCCCGGTCGAGGTGGCGCAGCGTTTCGTGGCCGACCTGTTTCGAGCCTCGTCGGTGCCGTCCGGCGACGCCGACCTGGTGGCCAAGGTCCTGGTTGGGGCGGATTTGCGAGGGATCAGCAGCCACGGCCTGGCCCGGATTCCTTACTTCATGACTCGTCTCCGGCGTGGTGTGATCGAGGCACGGCCCCGGTTCGACTTCACCACCCGGACGTCGACTACCGGCTTGCTCGACGCCGGCAACGGGATCGGGATCGTGGCCGCGGAGCGAGCGATGGGCGAGGCCATGTCCATGGCCACCGACTACGGCACCGGTTTCGTGGTCGTCAAGGACAGCAGTCATTTCGGCTATGCCGGCTTCTGGGCGGAGCGGGCGATGAGAGCGGGGTTGATCGGGATCAGCATGTCCAACAGCGGCGGCCGCGTGGCGCCCACCTTCGGCACCGATGCGATTCTCGGGACCAACCCGATGGCCGTCGCCATCCCCGGTGCACTCGGGGGGACCGGCTTCCACCTCGACATGGCCACCTCAGCGGTAGCGGTCGGCAAGGTCGAAAATGCCTTGCGTGACGGTCGCGACCCCGCCCCGGGCTGGGTCGGCTCGAACGGAACTCCACATCTAGACGACAACGGTGTGCTCTCTTTCGACTCACCGTTACTCCCCCTGGGCGGAGAGGGGACCGAGACCGGGGGTCACAAGGGGTACGGTCTCGCCCTCATGATCGAGCTGTTGTGTGGTGCTCTGGGTGGCACCAGCCTCGAGGCAAGGATCGCCGGGGCGGCGGGGGACTCGGCACCGGCCATGGGCCATTTCATGGGCGCAATCCGGATCGATGGTTTTCGTCAGCCCGACGACGTGCACAAGGACATGGAGGCCACCTTCGAGATGATTCGAGGATCGGCCCGGGCCCCGGGCCAAGACCGGATATACATCCACGGGGAACCCGAGGCTGAGGCCGAAACGCTTCGTCGTCGGGAGGGAATCACGGTCTCGCGCCCTGTCGCCGAGCAACTCGACCGATGGGCCACGAGGCTCGGGGTCGAGCCCATCCCACGATGAACGGGGCCAGTGCGGCTCGCACGGTGGCGGTCCTCGAGGACCTGGGCTTCACCGACGTTGTATCGATCCCAGACGGTGAGAGCCGTCATTTGCATCAGGCTTTGCTCGACACACTCGATATCGAGGTCTACTCCCCGACCAGGGAGGGAGAGGGGATAGCCCTGGCCGCGGGTCTCTGGGTTGGGGGACGCAAGCCACTCGTGATCCTCCAGAACACAGGTCTGATGGAAGCCGGAGATGCCCTGCGTGGCTGTGGGATCGGCCCCAGCATCCCGCTGCTCCTACTCGTCGGATGGCGTGGTTACCCGGGAGCGATATCTGGGACGCTGCCAGTGGACTCGGCCTATCCATATACCGAGCCGTTGATCCGAGCCTGGGAGCTGCCCCACCGGCGGTTGATGTCCGACGACGACCTCGGAGTGATCGGGGAGATGGCGGCTGTGGCGGAAGGGACGTCGAAGCCGGCCGTGGTGGTCTACGGATACGGGTTCACCCCGTGAGCATGGAACGTCTCGAGATGCTTCGCCTGATTGCGGCGCGACGGACCGACGAGGTGGTGATCACAACTATGACCGCCACCCTGCAGTGGCCGCTGGTGTCCAGCCATCCCCTCGATTTCGACTTTCTCGCCTTCGGGATGGGCCACGCCTCTGATTTCGGCCTCGGGTTGGCTCTGGCCCGGCCCGAGCGCAAGGTGATCGTGCTGAAGGGGGACGGCGGGCTGCTGATGAGCCTCGGCTCGCTGGTCACCATGGGCCGATACGCCCCGCCGAATCTGTTGGTGCTGCTTCTCGAGAACCGCAGCTACGAGATGACCGGTGGGCAACCCCTCGCCTCCAAGGCGGACTTCGTCGCCCTCGCCCGTGGCGCCGGCATCGACAAGGTAGAGCGGATCGAAGACGTGACGACCTTCGAAGAGGAGCTGCCCCGTCTCCTGACAGAGCCCGGCCCCCATTTCGTCGTCCTCCCGGTCACGAACTCCGAGCCGCTGCCCCCGGTCGCACACACCGACCACACCGAACGGGTGGTCAGCCTGCGCCGGGGGCTAGGGCTGGATTGATCTCACTCCGGCGCCGGGATCACTTCGAAGCGAGGCGCCTCGAAGCCGGCCTCCACATAGTTGGCGTTCTCCGGGTTGAGCTCGGTCTGGAAGTCCCAGATCGCCTGCTCCGCCTCGAGCCACTCCTCGGTGAGGTAGACCGAGTCGACGAACCAGTCGTTCTCGCCGGCCATGTACTCGGTGATGAACGCGATGTCCTCTTCTGATTCCACCGCGAAATGCTGGGGATAGGTCGAGATGATCTCGGCCTGGTTCTCCTCCCATAGCTCGATGCCTTGTTGCCACAGCTCGAGGAACGCCGCCATCTCCTCGGGGTGGGCGTCGTAGAACTCCTCGGTGGCGGTGAAGAGGTTGGACATGAT
>JBEVIF010000345.1:0-3429 GCA_040510795.1 Acidimicrobiia bacterium | reverse complement strand
GTCATGTCGATGGTGGGGGGAACGATGCGAATCGGTCAGTTCATCGGCCCGCTCATCGGTGGACTCCTCATCATCCCCTTCGGGCTCGTGGCACCTTTCTTCATGCAGGCGGCTCTTGCTGTGGCGGCGGCGGTCACGCTCGTGCTTGCCCCCGAGCCCGAACGGGCCGCGACCGTGGCAACGGTCCCCGTCTCGATGCGCCAGGTGATACGCGACCATCGACGGATACTGGGGACGGCGGGTTTGGTGGCGGTGACATTCCAGGTGTTGCGCACGGCACGCCAGGCGGTCATCCCGCTGTGGGGAGATCATCTCGGTCTGAGCCCCAGCCAGATCTCGCTCGTCTTCGGGGCCTCCTCGGGGATCGAGATGCTGATCTTCTACCCGGTCGGGATGCTCATGGACTCCAAAGGGAGGAAATGGGTGGCCGTCCCGAGTTTGATTCTTCTGTCGCTGGGGATGGCACTCATCCCGCTGACCACCGATTTCGCCAGCTTGTTCCTGGTGAGCCTCCTGTTGGGGTTGGCCAACGGACTGGGGTCTGGGGTGAACCTGACACTTGGCTCGGATCTATCACCCGAAGCCGGCCGAAGCCAGTTCTTCGGTGTGTGGCGTCTGGTCAGCGACCTGGGGACGGCAGGTGGACCCTTGTTGGTGGCCGCCGTCACATCGCTTTTGTCGCTCGGCGCGGCCTCGATCGCCGTCGCCGGCGTGGGGCTCATCGGCGCAGGTGTGCTGTGGCGGACCGTGCCGGAGACGCTTCGGGTGGACCTCGAATGACCCCATAGAATGAGCGGACAACAGGTCAGCTTCCCGGGTGGTCCCGACGGTCACACGGGCGAGGCCAGGGGAAGGATGATCGGTTGAGGGATCGGCTGCGGAATTGGGGACGGTTGGCGGTGGTGGACGTGACGCCACTGCGCCAGGTACCCGGCTATCGCTGGCTCTTTGCCGGGATGTTCTTCGTGCATGCCGGCCGCATGATGACCGTCGTCGCAGCGCCCTTCCAGATCTTCGAGCTCACCGACTCGACCCTGGCCGTCGGATTGCTCGGGCTGGCCCAACTGGTGCCTCTACTCCTGGTATCGGTGGTCGGCGGTGCTCTCGCGGACGCCATCAATCGCCGCAGGCTCCTGGTCATCTCCCAGCTGACCCTCGCCGCGACCGCCTCCGGGCTGCTCTGGAACTCGATGGCCGAGACACCGATGATCTGGCTGATTTACGTGCTGGTTGCGATAAACGCCGGCGTTTCTGCCATCGACTCGCCCGCCCGTCATGCGATCTTGCCTGGTCTGGTCGGGCGTGCCCTCCTCCCCGCCTCGCTGGCGCTGAACCAGACTCTGACCACCGCGGCCGCCGCCGCCCTCCCAGCCGTCGCCGGGCTGCTGATCTCCACGGCAGGGCTCCCTTTCACCTACGGGATAGAAGTGGTGATGTTCCTCATTGGCGCCGCGCTCATGCGACATGTCCCGGATGTGGTCACGGAAGGAGGCGGGAGGAAACTCGAGCTCTCCTCGGTTACGGAGGGTTTCAGATACCTGAAGGGCCGGCGAGTCATCCAGGCCGCTCTCCTGATCGACCTCAATGCGATGGTCTTCGGAATGCCCACCGCGTTGTTCCCCGCCATGGGAACCGAGGTGTTTGGCGGAGATGCTTTCACGGTGGGTCTCCTCTACGCCGCTCCCGGGGTCGGTGCATTGGTCGGGGCCGTCACCTCGGGATGGGTCGGATCGGTGCGCCGCCAAGGGCGGGCGACAGTCATGGCCGTCATCGGCTGGGGCGTCTCGATCGCGGTGTTCGGATTGACCGACTCGTTGACCATCGCCCTCATCATGTTGGGCTTCGCCGGCGCCGCAGATGTGGTGTCGGCGATCTTCCGGAGCAGCATCATCCAGTTGACCGCGCCTGACGAGATGCGAGGGCGCATGTCCGGAATGCACACAGCAGTGGTGGCCGGCGGCCCCAGGCTCGGTGATCTCGAGGCGGGAATCGTCGCCGAGCTGACTTCGATTCGTTTCAGCGTCGTCTCCGGCGGACTCGCCTGCATCATCGGAGCCCTGGTCATCGCCCGTTGGGCCCCCGAATTCTTCCACTACCGGTACGAGCCCGCCGTCGAATGAGAACCCGGTCAGCCCAGGTCGAACACACGGGCCGCGTTGTGTCCCGAGATCGCTTCCCGGTCCGCGTCGGCGATGCCGTCGGTGGCGCGGAGAAGGCCGAGCGGATCGGTCTCACTCATGTCGAAGGGGTAATCGGTCCCCAGCATGACGCGGTCGACTCCAACGATCTCGATCAGGTGACGCAGATACAAGGGCTGGAACACCATCGTGTCGTAGAAGAGCCTCTTCATGTAGTGGCTCGGAGGATGGTCCGGGATCGAAACACGAGTCTCGGGCCGAACCTTCCAGGTGTGATCCGCTCGGGAGCTGTAGAACGGGAGGTAGCCGCCGCCGTGGAGGAGAACCAGCTTGATCCCGGGGTGCTCTTCGAACAGCCCGCTGAAGATCATCCGCGTTGCAGCCACCATCGTCTCCAACGGGTTTCCGATGCAATTGGTCAAGAAGTAGCTGCCCAGACGCTGTCCCTCCGGATAGCCACTCGGGTGGAGGATGACCGGTATCCCCTTCGCCTCGACAGCTGCCCAAAATGGGCGGAAGCCGGGCTCGTCGAGGTTGAGCCCATCGATCGTGCCCCCGATCTGGAGACCTTTGAATCCCAGTTCGTCGACGGCACGGTCCATCTCGCCAATGGCCAGGTCCACATCCTGAAGGGGGACGGTGGCGCCGAGCGCCACGAACCGGTCCGGGTTCTCGGCCGCGACAGACGCCACGTTGTCGTTCTGGATGCGGGCCGACTCCGCGGCGAGATCGGCGGGCGCCCAGTAGTGGTACTCGGAGACGAAGGTGGCCAAACCCTGGATGTCCACGCCCATGCGGTCCATGTCCTGGAGACGCGCCGCCGGGTTGGTGAGCTGTTCGACGATCCCGGGGTACATCACCTTGTTGTGATCCCGGGAGTCCTGGCCCATGTAGAAGTCGTAGGGCTCGTGCTCTGGTTTGCGATGTGCCTCGACGGGGCTTCGGCTGGCGGGGGTGGCCAGGTGGCAGTGGATGTCGATCGTGGTCATCAGGGTCGGGGCACGTTAACGGGCAAAGAGGGAAGCGTGGCATGAAGTTGTCCCGGCCGGTCATTTATTCGCTGCTTGCGATGGTCGTCCTCATCCTCGGCCTCAACTGGCCGGTGATGGCCACCGGGGTGAAGTCGATCCCACCCATCTGGATGGGCGCTCTTCGCATCGGAACGGCAGCGGCATTGATGGTGGGGGTGGCCCTGGTGAGGAGAACCCTCGTTGTGCCTCCGCGCCGTGACCTCCCCATCGTCGCCTCCATGGCACTGTTCCGTCTCACGGCGGTCACTGTCCTTGTCTTC
>JBEVIF010000344.1:0-5314 GCA_040510795.1 Acidimicrobiia bacterium | reverse complement strand
ACTCATCACATCGATGCCATCGGTGCTGCTGGTGCCGTCGACCGAAGCGGAATCGACGATCTGGAAATTTGAGACGTGCTCATTGTCTCCGGTGCGGTTGTACGTTGCGTACTGCCCCGACCCCTGACTCGACGCGATCAGATAGCCGGCTCCGTCAGGCCCGTAGTAGATCGTCAGTCCCTCCACGTCGGCCTCCAAGGTCGAACCGACCTGATCGACGGGGACACGGGAGGAGCCGCCGCCGGGCTCTGCCTCATATTTCCAAATGCCCACGGCCTCCTCCGCAACATACAGGTAGGCGAGGTCGTCGTCGGCGACACATCCTTCGGCGGTGCTCTCCATGGAGATGTCACGCACCTGGGTCGCGGTCACTCCGCCCGCACCCCCGTCCGAGAGTTGGAACTGGCGCACCGGCCCTGACCCGTCCGAGGTGACAAAGACGAAGAAGCTCCCGGTCTCGGGACTGCGATAAAGGCATACGCCGAGGACGTCCAGGCCGGTAGCAATCGGCGAGGCCACCTCGACGAGCTGGCGGGTCTGGGGATCGACTCGGTGGATGGTGATGGCTTCATCGTCCTGTTCGCTGGTGACCACGATGTCGACCGTCTGGCCGGCCAGGGGAAAGCCATGGCGTATGTCGACGTTGTTGGGACGGATCCCGGCGAGATACTGGATCTGGCGGCCATCGAGGGCATAGACGGCGAGACCGCCTTCCTTGTCGGTTCCGATGACGGTCGAAAGCTCCGGGTCGGTGGGATGGAGCCAGATGGCTGGGTCGTCCGCCGCATCACCGCCGTTGGGAACCGGATCGGTTTCGACTGTCGCGGTCACGTCGGTCGTTTGGGCCTGCGCTGGCAGCCAGGACTCGCCCACCATCACTGATGCCACGATGACACCGACGACGAGCGCGCTCAGAACCCGCGGGCTCCTCCTCCACATGGAAAGGCATGTTAATGGTGCCCGCCATCAAGCAGTTCAGAACGGGCTTGGTGCGCTTTCTGCAGGCTCGGTGACCCGTGTACCGACGTAAATACCGATGCCCAGAGCGATCAGGTAGCCCGCGACGATAACGATCAGGGCGGGAAGCATGTTGTCGAATCGGGCTGCAATCCGCGAGCAAATAACGACCAAGACGAACTGAGGAATCGAGACCACCACTGCGCCCAGCCAGTTCTGCCTGACCCTGTTGACCAGGTCGGCCGTGGCGGGACGAAGCCGGAAGATGATCGGCTCGAGCAGGAGCAGTCCCAAGCACGCCGCCGATCCTGCGATCGACGGTGGACGGCCGCCCCCACCGGCTGCAGCCACCCACAGGAATGCCCCCACGGCCACGAAGGAGCCCTCCATGCCCAGCGAGACGGCCACCTTTGGCCAGGCGAGAAGGGTGATCGGCAGAGCAGCTGCCATGAGGACCAGAGCTTGTTCCGTGTCGGGAACGGCGGCGAAAGTGCCGAGCACGGCCAGAGTGAAGTAGATGACGCCGAGCCCGAGACGTTGGTTGCGTGTCTCGAAGTCATTGATGAGAAACCCACCGACCGGGATCAGCACCGCCATCAGGACCCGAACCCATGTCAGGTCGGTGACAGTCGCACCGAAGCCCAGCCACACCGAGCCAGGCACCGCAGCCAGTATCTGCACCCAAGCCGGGGCCTGGGTCAAGCGCACGATCAAGACCCCGATGGCTATCGCTGCGAGGGCAGGGACCGCGGGCCCGAGTGGCTCAGCCACGAGGTAAAGGCCACCAATCGTGGCGATCGCGATGAGCAACCCGGCAATTGGCATTGGGGGTTGATAGCGGCCGGTCACAAATCGAAGGGCCCAGCCCAGTGCCAGCGCCAACACACCAAGGCGGAGCCCGGTCGTGAAAAAGCCCGTCTCGAAAAGAGCGAGGAGATCGGACACGAAGGCGATTCTAGAACGGGGCTCTCAGCCGCAGCCCGCCGGATACCTCACATGCTGGTCTGCGGACACGCCCTCGAGGATTACAATCTCCCCATCGCCCGGGGGGTTGAGCTGGATGTCGACTTGCTCGTGGTCGCCGAGCCCGAAATGCGCCACGGGTGCCACTCCCGAGGAGTAGCCCTGAGTGGTTGTGATGTCACGGGCACCGAGCAATGCGGGCGCATCCCCCGCTGCGCCCGCCTCGTAGACCTCTATCCGCCACCCGAGGCCGGATCCCAATTCGCTGCCCATGGAAACTTCCAGCCAGTGGCCCGACGCTGTCTCGTTGCGCAACATCAATGAGGGCAGTGCCGGGTCGAACTCCACCAGAAAGACGTCGAGTCGCCCGTCCCTGTCGATGTCGGCCGTGGGCCCAGCAACCCAGTACTGAGCGCTTCCCAAACCCTCAGGAGCGCTGAACACGGGGATGTCGCCGTTGAGCCCCGTGTGCCGGAACACAGCGGGCCGGGTGCCGTCTACGGCCGAAGCCGTGGCAACCAGGTCGGGCCAACCGTCGTTGTCCATGTCGTTGAGCTCGACATGCGGGCCTTTGGTCGGGAGCCCGACCAGTCCGGCCGCCTCGGTCACGTCCTCGAACTGCGCCTCTCCCCTGTTGAGGAACAGACGCACCGGGACCATGGCCCCATCGTCGATTGTGCTGTTGAAGTGGTGACCTACGGCGATGTCCAGCAGACCATCGCGATTGACGTCTGCGATCGAAGCTCCCGTGACCAGATCCTCGTCACCGATCGGCGGCCAGGCGAAAACGGAGCTGTCGACCTGCTGGAACGACTCGCCCTCGGCGACGAATAGCTGATTCGACCCTGCCACGAAGATGTCCTGGCGGCGGTCCCCCGTGAGATCGGCCACCGCCACCCCGAGTCCGACGATGCCCTCGGGCAGGCCCGCCGCCGCCGTGACGTCCGTGAAAGCGAGATCGCCTTCGTTTCGGAGCAGGACACTCCCGCCCTCGTCAGCGGTGATGAACAGGTCGAGCAGGCCATCGAGGTCGTAGTCGAGGACGGCAACCGACCGGCCTGCAAATTGGGTGGGGAGCCCGGTTCCGGCCGGGACCAGCGAGCCCCCGTCGTTTCGCAGGATCTGTGTACCTGGCGCAGAAGGCTGGTCGTCGTCCCAGTTTCGGGAGACGACCAGGTCGAAGTCACCGTCCGAGTCCAGATCGGCGGTCGTCCCACCGCTGGTTCTGGCGAACATATCGGGGAGGCTCTCGTCGGCGGCGAAACTGGCGTCAGACGACAGGAGCAACTGGTCCGGGGCCGGTCCGTCGGCGCCCCGCGCCTGATAGATCTCGGTGTCCCGATCGGCGAACGTGCCCATGAAGAGGTCGGGCCGCGTGTCGCCGTTGAAGTCTCCCCACACCCCGGCGTGCCCGTACATGCCGACCAGAGGTGTCACCATGCCCAGAGCCTCGGTCTGATCGGAAAACTCGATCGCGGCCTCCCCGCCCCCAGACGCTGCCGTCCAACAAGTAAGGCTTCCGCTGTCAGCGACGGTGCCGGCGGTGCCCGAGGAGGTACCTCCCGGCTCTTCCGCCGCCCCACTCGTGGCGGTCGTTCCCGCCCCGCCCCCGGACGTGCACGCAGTCAGGACGACCAGAGCCGCCACTGCGAGCAACCGGCGACTCACGGGAGATGGATCACGAGGAGGACGACCTCCCCGAAGCCGTCGTCCGCGCCGAGCGGTCCGGCGTTAGCACCCATGTAGATCGTGTCGCCGGCGGGTGACACCGCCATGCTGAATGTCCCGCCGAGACGCAACTCGAGACCCTCCTCGGTGAGGGGATTGAGCTCGGCCATGACCGTCTGCTCACCGGTTGCGGTGTCGACACTGGTGAGGGCGCCGCCGAATGCCCAGGCGTCACCGTGGGCATCAGGCATGAAGAAGAACCGATCGCCGGAGGGGTGAATGGCCATGGTTGCGGTGTATTCGGCCGGATTGCCGAGGCCCTCGATCGACCCGTCCGGATTGAGGACGAAAAACGCGTCGGGATCCCGGGTGACCGCGAACACCCTTCCGTCCTCGGCTGGCATGGTCGAGGCCCTGAGCCAGTCACCGGGCATCTGGTGGGGGTGAGTCGTCACCTCGTTGGTCGCCGGGTCATAAACCGACAGCTCGCCACCGCCGATCGAGTAGTACGCCCGCCCATCGCCATCGACCATCACGTTTCGGAAGCCGGAATGCGGCGACGCCGGGCCTTCGAAGACCATTTGCTCACGCACGACGTCGTAGACGAAGAACGGGCCGGCGTCGATGTTCTGAGCCTCCGCGATCGGGTCGATCGCCTCGCCGTATACCAGTCCCAGGTCCGCCGATCCCGCCAGCGAGGGAATGCCGTGTTCCTGGATTGGGACTCCCAGGGCTGCGATCGTGCGCTGCTCGGGATCGAGTCGGAAGAGGTAGTCCCCGGTGTAGGACGACCCGTACTGGAGATCACGGTTGGTGCCCCAGTAGGAGGCGAAATAGACCTCGCCACAGGGCCCGGCGGCCATCTGACCGTGGACCTTGCCGTATCCCCAGGCCCCCGGAGTGTGATCGACGTAGGAGAGGAGATCACCGAGTGTGCTGAGCGTCCCGGTCGCCGGGTCGTACTCGTAAACGAAGGAGTTCCCATCAGGGCCGAGATGGTCGCCTATCGCAGAGACGAAACGGCCATCGTCCAGGGCTATGCCCTGACCCCACATGGTCCAGGGATCGCCCTGGTAGTCGGGCCGCGGGTACACCACACCCTCGACTTGCATCCCATTCACTTCGCCGAGGTCAACCAACTGGGCGCTCGGGCCACCAACGTATGGCTGACCGGGTGGGACCTCGCACGACGGGTCGACAGCCCCAGTGACTGGGGTCGACTGACTCGTATCAGGCTGTGTACTCGATGTCTGCCCCTGTGTGGTGGGCGTCGCCGCTTCGGGGGAGTTGGGATCTGTATCCCCTCCGCCCGCCAGTCTGCTCCCGAGAAACCACCCGCCGGCCAGGGCTACCGTCAACCCCCCGACGACCAAGACCCATTTCCACGCCCCCACGGCATGCCCTCCCGTCTTCCTGACCGGACGATAGTGCGTTCTGCATATTGTTTGACCACGGAGGGCGGTTACACTCTGATTCGTCTTGGGGGGCACACACGCAAACCGTGGTTTACTTGATTCGACGCCGACTTCATTCGATAAGGCGTCCTGGGCATTGAGGGGTTTCACAGGGAAATGAGTGAACGCGATCCGAGCATCTCGGTCAAAGACCTGACCAAGGTCTACGAGCCCTCGCCCACATGGATGAAGCTCATGGTCAAGAGCAACATCAAGAACGCGGTGGTCGCGCTCGACGGCATCAGCTTCGAGGTTGGGCCCGGTGAGATCTG
>JBEVIF010000343.1:0-3427 GCA_040510795.1 Acidimicrobiia bacterium | reverse complement strand
GCTTCGCCTACGAGATCGACCATCTGTCCGAGGGTTACTACTCGGTGGTCACGTTCCAGGCAGAGGCGGCTGCCGTCGATTCGCTCGATCGAATGCTGTCACTGGCCGACGAAGTGGTTCGACACAAGATCGTGCGCAGGGGCGCATGACTGGAATCTGTCCCAGGGCCACGGCATGATCGACCCAGGGACTTGAGAAGAGGAGATTTCACATGTCGAACAACATCACACTGATCGGGAACCTGACGATGGACCCGGAGCTTCGCTTCACGCCGTCCGGTGTCGCCATGGCCAGGATTGGCCTCGCCGTAAATCGCCGGTACCAGAAGGATGGCGAGTGGCAGGAGCAGACGAGCTTCTTCTACGGAACCGTCTGGCGAGAGCAGGCCGAGCACGTGGCGGAGTCGTTGCAGAAGGGTGCCCGGGTCATCGTGAGTGGCCGGATGGAGCAACGGACCTGGCGTGACAAAGAGGACCAGCAGCGCGAATCGATCGAGGTCGTGATCGACGAGATTGGTCCCTCTCTGCGCTGGGCCACCGCTTCGGTGAACAGGACCGAGCGCTCCGGTGGCGATTGGAGTGGCGGCGGCAGTGGAGGTGGCGGTGGCGGTGAGGGAGCCGACGTTCCCCCGGCACCGGTGGCGAGAGAGTCGTATGGGCCCGACGAGGCCCCCTTCTGATCCAGGAGTTTTGTAACCATGGCTAGAAAGAGCACGAACAACCCGCGTCCCAAGCGGCGCCGGGGCATGGAGATGAGACGGGGCCGTCCCAAGCCCTGCGCATTCTGCAAGCAGCAGGTCGATTTCATCGACTGGAAGGACGTCTCCGTGTTGCGCAAATACATGTCCGATCGCGGCAAGATCAGAGGGCGCCGGGTGAACGGGAACTGCCCCACCCATCAGCGAGAAGTGGCCAACGCCATCAAGAATGCGCGTGAGATGGCCCTGCTCCCTTATCTGAGCACGAGATGAGGCTCATCCTCACTGCCGATGTCCAGGAGCTGGGCAAGAGGGGTGATGTCGTGGACGTGGCCGAGGGTTACGCTCGCAATTACCTCTTGCCGCGGAAGAAGGCCGTCAAGGCTCACGAGGCGGCCCTGGCCCAGGCCGAGGCCGTCCGCGAAGCCCGCATCGAGGCCGAGCGAAAGGCCAAGGAAGAGGCGGAGCGGCTTGCCACCCAGTTGGTCGGCAGCCGGGTCGTCATCGCGGCCCAGGCCGGCGACGAGGGCCAGCTCTACGGCTCCATCTCTGCGGCCGATGTGGTCGAAGGTGTCCGTCGCTTCACCGGCATCGAGTTGGACCGGGACTCGTTGGAGATCCCGAAGCCGATCAAGGCGATAGGTCTCCACGAGATCAACATCAAACTTCACGACGAGGTCGAGTTTCCCCTCACCCTGGACGTGATCCCCGCCAGCTGACCAATCCGATTACTGGCGAGTTTCGCGACTTTCCTGCCAGTCCTTTCCACCGCGAAAACAAAAGAGGCCACCGCGAAATTCGATGAGGCCTCTAGCTTGTGACGCTGGCCGGAGCGACCCTATCTTCAACCACCTTCCCCGCTGGCAGTTTCGGCTTCCCGCCAACCGGCGGGGTCTTGCGTGTCAGGGCCCCACAGGTACGCGAAATCTGTCACTAGCGCGTTGTTTGATGAGGACATAGATGAGCGGCATCACCGATCAGGGGCAAATGAGACCGGGTTTCCGGAGCCCTCCCCATTCCAGGGAGGCTGAGGAGTCGGTCATCGGGGCAGTGCTCCTGTCGGAGGAGGCGGTCAACGAGGTGATGGACCGCCTCCACCCGCCCGACTTCTATGTCCCCGCACACCAGGCGATCTTCGAGGCCATGCGGGAGCTGTTCGACACGAGTCAGGCCATCGACGCTGTGACCGTGTCCGAGGCATTGCGGCGACGGGGGGAACTGGACAAGGTCGGGGGCGTCGCCTACCTGACCCGTCTCGTCGACATCGTGCCCTCGACGTCCAACATCCTCTATTACTCCGGGATAGTCGAAGAGCACGCCAAGCGCCGCGAGCTGATCCGGGCCGGCGCCTCGGTGACCGATGTCGCCTTCGACATCGACGAGGAGATTGACCGTGTGATGGACCGGGCAGAGCAGGCGGTCCTCTCGGTGGCCGAACGTCGGAGCGCACAAACCCTCCTCGAGGTGGGTCCCCTATTCAGTGATGTGCTGGAGCACATCGAGTTGCTCGAGCAGCGGGGTTCGGAGCTGACCGGCTTGGCGACCGGCTACGTCGATCTCGACAAGAAGCTGGCCGGTCTCCAGGCGGCCAACCTGGTGGTCATCGCGGCAAGACCGGCGATGGGTAAAAGTTCCCTCGCACTTGGTATCGCGGTCAACGCCGCCGTCCAGGGCGAGCCCGTGGCCATCTTCTCGTTGGAGATGTCGAAGGAGGAGATCGTCCAGCGCATCCTCTCCTCGGTGGGTCGGGTCGACTCCATGAAGCTCCGCTCCGGTCAGCTGGGACCGCTGTGGCAGAGGGTCGTCGACGCTGCCGGCAAGATGTACCAGGCACCGAT
Organism: Acidimicrobiia bacterium; assembly: GCA_040510795.1. Taxonomy (GTDB): domain Bacteria; phylum Actinomycetota; class Acidimicrobiia; order Spongiisociales; family ZC4RG35; genus JARDZU01. The sequence continues at coordinate 892 of JBEVIF010000343.1, read as the reverse complement.
CTACATCGACGACTCCCCGGTCGTGACGGTGACCGACATCCGGGCGAAGTGCCGGAGACTGAAGCGGAAGAAGGGCCTCTCGCTGGTCGTGATCGACTACCTGCAGCTGATGGAGGCGTCCAGCAGGGAGAACCGTCAACAGGAGATCTCGGAGATCACCCGAAACCTCAAGAACCTGGCGCGAGAGCTGGAAGTCCCGGTGATCGCCGTTTCCCAGCTCAACCGATCATTGGAGGCGAGAGAAGACAAGCGCCCGCGTCTCTCGGATCTACGCGAAAGCGGCAGCATCGAACAGGACGCCGACGTCGTGATGTTCATCTACCGCCATGAGTACTACCACCCCGAGGATCAGGAGCGGAAGGGCATCGCCGAGGTCATCGTGGCCAAGCATCGTGCCGGATCCACCGGCCCCGTGGAGGTCACCTTCCAGCCCGAGTTCACCCGGTTCGCCAACCTGGGCCGGGACGTCACCTAACGATTGGACTCGCGAGCCTGGCCGGCCTCCAGGGCCCGTTCGATGGTCTCGAAAGCCTCACTCGCCGGGCGCCATCCCAGGGTCGCTGTCTTCTTGTCCTCTAGCTCCTTGTAGACGGCGAAGAAATGTTCCAACTCGCGCAAGAGGTGCTCTGGTACGTCGTCTAGGTCGGCGGCCTCCCGCCACAACGGGTCGCCGTCGGGCACGGCGAGGACCTTGTGGTCGGCGTGCCCTTGGTCCTCCATCAGGAACAAGCCGATGGGCCGCACCCTGATCCGACATCCAGGGAATGTGGGCTCCGAGACCAGGGCAAGGATGTCGAGTGGATCGCCATCGTCGGCGTATGTCTTGGGTATGAACCCGTAGTCGGCCGGGTACCTCGTCGCAGTGAACAGCATACGATCGAGGAAGATCTCC
>JBEVIF010000342.1:0-11282 GCA_040510795.1 Acidimicrobiia bacterium | reverse complement strand
CAGTTCATCGAGGCCGCCACCGCCTGACCTAGGGCGCCTGTCAGGCGCCGCGAGTCAGGTTTTCGATCAACAACTGGTGGTCGGTCGCCAGCAGCAGCACCTCGCCGTCGTGAGACAGCCAGAGGCGTGGGCCGACTTCGAGCCATACGTGCTTGGGCAACGCATCCAGGTTCTTCCGCTTCCGGGAGCTGGGAGCGGCGTAGGCGAGGACGCTCGACGTCGGCCCGCCCAGTGCATCGAGGTGACCGATGAGGTCGTAGCTTCCAAACAAGTAGGCCATGGCCTCGGCGTGATCCACCGGACCGCTGTCCGAGAACCACTCGATCGTCCCGCAGTCGGCGCAGGCGGTCACGGCGACGTGTCCGACCCACACCGGCTTGTGCTCGCACCACGGAGAAACATTCATGATGGAGAAGCTAAGAAGGAGGTGTGACAGATTCTCCCCGGAGACCTAGATCTCCAAGGCCGGCATCTCCGAGGTGTCGTCGAAGCGCGTGCCGGGCACCAGTAGCACCGGCAGATGCGACTTGTCCATCACCCGGGCGGACACGCTTCGCCAGGCCTCCTCGGTGAAGAGACGCCTGGTGGCCCCCATCATCACCAGATCGGCTCCGACTTCATCGGCTGTGTTGATGATTGCCTCGGCAGGGTCGTCACCTTCGACGAAGCGGACGTCGGTGTCGAGCCCGACAGCGTGTAACCCGGCCACAATCGGCTCCACCGCTTTCTGGCCCCGCTCCTCCAGGTATCTCGCCGCCTTGACTTCCGCGTCGGATGAGCCAAGTGGGGCGTCATCCAGGAAGGAGCGGCGCACATCGTCGTCAAGGGCCTCGAGGAAGGAGCGGGGGACCCTCACCACGGTCATCACCGTGACCCTCCCGTCATCGGAATGGAGGCGCCGGCAAAGGTCGGCTACCGGGGCTGCTGGAAGTACCCCGGTCGTGGCGATCAGGATGCGCACCCGGCTGAGATTAGGGTGTCGGCACCGCTTTTGCCCATGCGAGTCACGTGGACCCGGAACTCATCAACAAGGTCACCTGGAAGATCCCCAACGCCCTGGCTCTGATCGGCTCGGCATCGGGGGAGGAATGGAACGGGATGACCGCGTCGTGGGTCACGCAGGTGTCGATGGAGCCCGTGCTCATAGGTGTCGGGGTCGACAACAAAGCGGTCACCCACCGTCTGATCAGCGAGGGCGGGTCGTTCACGGTGAATCTGTGGCCCACAGACGACACCCGGGTATTCGTCAAGTTCTCCAAGCCGGCTACGAGGGAGGACGCCACGCTCAATGGCCGCCCGGTTCGCCGGGGCGTGACCGGCGCCCCGATATTCGAAGAATCGCTGGCATGGATGGAATGCAGTGTGCGTCACTCCATCGATCTCGGGACCCACACTTTCTTCGTCGGCGAGCTCGTCGATGCCGGGGTCAACGACGACGATCGGCAGGCGGCTTCTATGTCCGACACCAGGATGAAGTACGGCGGGGTGCGGAGGGGCGGTCATTGAGACCCCCGACCGGGTGCGAGGAGGCTCATGGAAGTCTCGGTTGAGGGAAAGGTCGTGCTCGTCACCGGTGCCAGCCGCGGCATCGGGCAGGCGACCGCCGCGGAGTTCGCCAGGAGTGGGGCCGCCGGAATCACGATCACGTCCCGGAAGCCGGAGAACATAGAGAGGGCAGCTGCGGAATTGATCGAGGCCGGAGTCGACGAGGAGACGCTCCTCGCACTGGCGGCTCGGGCGGATTCTGAGGAATCGGCCGATGAGGCGGTGGCTGCCACCGTGAAGCGCTTCGGGTCGTGCGACATCCTCGTCAACAACGCCGGCACCAACCCATCGGCGGGGCCCTTGATGGAGGTGGACCTGGGAGCTCTGGACAAGACCTGGGCAGTCAATCTGAGGGCCCCATTGCTCTGGGTCAGGGCCGCCTACCGGGCATCGATGGAGAAGAACGGGGGCTCCATCGTCAATGTCTCCTCCGTGGGGGGCCTGCGCCCAAGCCCGATCACCGGCGCCTACAACGTCTCCAAGGCAGGTCTGGTCCACATGACCAGGCAACTGGCCCTGGAATTGGCACCGTCGATACGGGTCAACGCCGTTGCCCCCGCCGTGGTCAAGACGAGGCTCTCGGAGATGCTATGGCAAGACGAGGCGGCAGCAGCAGGGATGCACCCGCTGGGGCGGCTGGGGACACCGGAGGATATTGCCCGTGCCATCGTGTTCCTCGCCTCCGATGCCGCTGACTGGATGACCGGTGTCATCCTTCCGGTCGACGGCGGAATGAGTGAAGCGTCATCGTCTGGCATAGCCTGAGCAGCAGAGCGAGTAAACACTGACCCACCCGGCACCCGACCCCGATCTGGCCCTTCGCTATCTGGAAGGCGACCTCGACGACCACGCTCTGTTCGCCCACGCCCGAACCCTCCGTGACGAAGGCAAGGGCCAAGTCGTGACGTACAGCCGCAAGGTCTTCATCCCCCTCACCACGTTGTGCCGTGACCGTTGCACCTATTGCACCTTCGCCAAGCCGCCGGGTGCCGGCGGGATGTACCTCGAGCCCGACGAGGTCCTGGCCATCGCCAAAGCAGGGGACGAAGCCGGGTGCACCGAGGCCCTCTTCACCCTTGGGGACCGGCCCGAAGAGCGTTGGCCCCAGGCCGCCTCCTTCCTGGCCGCCCGCGGCCTCTATTCGACGATTGCCTACGTGGCCGAGATGTCTGCCCTGGTGCGCTCTGAAACGTTCTTGTTCCCCCACGCCAACCCGGGCCTCCTCGACGATGACGATATGAGGTTGCTGCGCCCGACCAATCCATCGATGGGGATGATGTTGGAGAACATCTCGCCCCGGCTCATGGAGCCGGGAATGCCCCATCACGGGACACTCTCCAAGGACCCTTCTCGCCGGGTTGCGACCATCGAGGCCGCCGGCCGGGCGAGGGTCCCCTTCACTACGGGGATCCTGGTCGGGATCGGAGAGACGAGAGACGAGATAGTCGATTCGCTGTTCGCCCTGAGAGACCTCGGCCGGGCTACCGGTGCGATCCAGGAGGTCATCATCCAGAATTTCAGGGCCAAGGCCGACACTCCGATGCGGCACTCGGCCGAGCCGGTGCCGCGTTGGTTCGCCCGTGTCGTCGCCTTGGCTCGATGGATCCTGGGGCCCGAGGCCAATGTCCAGGTGCCGCCAAACCTCACCGAGCAGTTCGAGATATACCTGGATGCCGGCATCAACGACTGGGGAGGCGTCTCCCCCCTCACCATCGACTGGGTGAACCCCGAGGCGCCATGGCCTCATCTCGACGAGCTGCGAAGTCGAACCGAAGCCGCCGGCTTTGCCTTGCGGCCCCGCCTGCCGGTCTATCCGGAATACATCGATGAGGATTGGATACACGCCGAGTTGTACGCAGATGTGGTGGCAGCCGCCGACAAGGACGGTCTGGCACTCATCCCGGAGACATCAGGAGCAAGATGACGATTACGTTTCTCAGAGTGCGTCCCGCCGAGAGGCTGGCCGAGCCGACGGCGACCAGCAGGCGTCGGGAGGGAACGACGGCGGTCGAGATGCTGTCACCCACCAGCGCCGAGCTGACAGCGGCCCACAAGGCCGGTGTCCTGGTGCTTTCGGAGAGCGTCACCGAGGTGGAGCCTGCCGCCTGGGTCGTCAAGCCCGAGGAAGCGCTGAGCCTCGCCGGGCGTGGTGTTCCAGGGTGGCGCCTGACCGTCGTGGCCGAGGGCTCCAGGGAGTCGATTCTCGACGCCCTGGCCAGGTCAGATGCTTCGTTCGCACGCTCCACTCGCTCGGAGATCTCGGAGATAACGGCCCTGTCCTCGTTGCCCGGGGTCGACTTCTCGGTGTCGGTGTTCGTCGACGATGTCTCACAGGCCTTGAGGGCGGTCGACCAGGGTGCCACCGATTTGTTGCTGCGCGATTGGGATGTGGAAGGGATCGGCGAGCTGCGGGCGGCTCTCGGCGAGAGACGACTCGTGGAGAGGACCGCGTTCCCTCCAGGCATCGAGATCGACGAGGCCCGCTCTGTGTTGTCTGCCGAGACCTTCACAGCCTGGCTGAGCCAGGTCGACGGCTCCGGTGTGGCCAGGCCGCGATACCAATGGGCGCCCGGGAAAGATCTCTCGCCACCGGTGCCGGATGGTCGTTTATCGGCGGAGTGGCTCGACGTGTCCTGGCTGGACGGCACACCGACCTCCTTCCCTGGATCGGCGGCGGAGTTGGCGCCGATCCTGGAGCGCTCGTTGGAAGGCATCGCGCCGACTACGGCGGAGGTCGAGGCGCTGTTCCGGGCCCGGGGGGACCAGGTCGACGCCGTCGCCCACGTCGCCGACATCCTCAGAGAGCGGGCGGCCGGCGACACGGTCACCTATGTCGTGAACCGGAACATCAACTACACCAATCTCTGCTACTTCAAGTGTGGCTTCTGCGCCTTTTCCAAGGGCCCGCGCAGCCTCAATCTTCGAGGCGAGCCGTATCTCATGGGGCTCGACGAAATCGTGGAGAAATCGCTCGAGGCCTGGGGGCGGGGTGCGACCGAAGTGACCCTCCAGGGTGGCATCCATCCCGATTTCACGGGCAACTTCTATGTCGACGTAGTCAATGCCATCAAGTCGGAGCTGCCCGACATGCACATCCACGGGTTCACCCCGCTCGAGGTCTGGCAGGGGGCCGAGACCCTGGGAATACCGGTGCGCCGCTTTCTCGAGGAGCTCAAGGCCGCCGGTTTGGGCACCCTTCCGGGAACCGCCGCCGAGATTCTCGACGACGACGTCAGAGCACATCTGTGCCCGGACAAGATCCGGACCTCCCAGTGGGCGGAGGTGATGATCACCGCCCATGAACTCGGGCTGCGGGCCACCTCGACGATCATGTTCGGCCACATCGACCATCCGCGCTCCTGGGCCAATCACCTCGAAGTGATCCGCGCCATCCAGCGCCGGACCGGCGGGTTCACCGAGATGGTTCCCTTGCCGTTCGTCCACATGGGCTCGCCGATCTTCCTCAGAGGGCGGTCCCGGCCCGGGCCCACGTGGGACGAGGTGGTGCTGATACATGCCGTGTCCCGAATCGCGCTCGACGGTCTAGTGCCAAACATCCAGGCTTCCTGGGTGAAGCTCGGGCTCGACGGCGGTCGGCGTCTCCTCGACGCAGGTTGTAATGACCTCGGTGGGACTCTCATGGGCGAGATCATCACCCGCTCCGCCGGTGCCGCCCATGGTCAGGAGGTAACACCGCAGGAGTTCCGGGAGGTCATCGAGGCGGCGGGGAGGCGGCCGGCGTTGCGCTCGACGACCTACGAGATCCTCGAGTCTCAGCCGCGGTAGGTGAGGCCCCTCGGGGCGGTGGCGAACCCCCACTCCGCCAGTGCCGGTGCGATCGGAGAGGCGGGCGCCGGCCGGCCGTTGACCGTGTTGACCGTCGTGCGTCGATGTCGGGTGGCGATCTCGGAGAGCCCTCGGCCCAAGTTGCCATAAATCGACATGTCTTCGGCCAGGACGGTGAGGTGCCGCCTGCCCCGGTCCAGGTAACCGAGCAACTGGCCCTCCCAGAGGAAGACATAGGCGCCGGCGTCGCGAGCCAGTCGAGCCTCTTCGACCTCCGGCCACGGAAGTGTGGCGCCGTAGGGGTTGGCAGGATCGGTGGCGGCCAGCACGGTCAACTGGCGGGGTGGATCGGTGCGCAACCGGTCGACCGCGCCCGGGAGTGCGAACTGTGAGCCGCCCAAACCCTCGACGAAGTATCCACGACGCACTCTCCCCGTCTCCTCCAGATGGGAGAACACCGGATAGATCGCACTGAAGCCGCCGGGGTAGCCCTCGGCGAGGATGGCGCTTCGGGTGACCACGCCGTGTCTGTCGAGGAGGAGGTGGGCCCACGCGGCATGACGCTCGGTATCGCTCACCTCCCCGCCCAAGAGTTGTCCGGTCAACGACCATCGCCCACCCGCCTGAGGGGGGAATTGTGATGAGAGCCCGGGCCGGCCGGTGCGTCTCGTGCTGCGTTGTTGGATGAAGGCTCGGAGGGGAGCCAGGGTGTCATTTGTGACATGGCCTGACCAGACCAGGTCCCAGACATGCTCTAGGAGGTCGACCGGATCGCCACCCCCGGTGCCTACGTAGATGTCCCGGAAGAAGCTCGCTCCCCTCAGCTCCAGGAAGTCATGGATCGATTCGGCCTCGGGCCCTTCCGGCATCTCATCAGGTCCCCTCCACAACAAGCCGAGACTCGATCGTGGATACAGGGCCAGCTTGCCGTCGCCCGGCCCGAGCGAGTCATGGCCCACCCAAACGAGGTCACCATCGAGGAGGAGCCGATCGAGATGGGAAGCAGGGTCGGTGACCCTCGAGGCGAGCACGTCGCGCTCGAGCACGGATGCCGGGATGACAGCGCCGGTGAGTCGAGCGATCGCATCGGTGAGGGCAGTGGAGCTCGACGGCGGGTCGTCCCGGACTCCGTGCCAGGCAATGTTGAAGGCGGCAAGCGAGGCGGGGGGCACCGGCTCTATCTCCCGGCGCAGAACGGCCAAGGACCGGCGCTTGAGCCGTCGCAGCACCTCGCGGTCGATCCATTCCCGTCCCTGCCCGCCCGGACGGAAGGCGCCGACATCGACCCGCCCCGACGCCTCCAGCTGCCGGAGGATGGTCTCGACGATGCCGGAGGGGATGGCCAGGGCATCGGCCGCCTCTCGGGCGGTGAATGGGCCGTGGGTTCGGGCATACCGGCCGACCACATCGCCCAGCGGATCGTCGACCGGCTCGAGGAACACATGAGGGATGCCGGCAGGTGGCTGGACCCCGAGGGCATCACGCAGCCTCGAAACGTCCTCGACCGCGGCCCATCGGGTGATCCCACCGTGGATGATCTCGACGACCCTTCTCTGGCCGGTGAGCTCATTGAGCACCGACGGGATATCCAGTCCGTCAGTCCGCACCTCGAGATCCTGGACGGTGAGCGGACCGAGGTCCCTGAGCATGTCGTGGACCCCGTCGGCTCTCTTGACTCGCCTGCGCTCGGTCAGGTACTGCAATTCGAGTTCGACGGCAGCCACCACCTCGGGGTCGATCAGCTCACGGAGCTCTCCTTCACCGAGCAGCTCCCGAAGCAGGTCCCGATCGAGGGTCATGGCCGCCGCCCGGCGTTCGGCCAGAGGTGCGTCGGCCTCGTAGAGGAAAGCGGCGATGAACGAGAAGAGCAGAGATGAGGCGAACGGGCTCGGTGAGTCGAGATCGACCGATGCGATCCTGATGCGGCGTGCCCGTATGTTGGTCAGGACCTCGATCAATGAGGGCAAGTCGAAGTCGTCCTGGAGGATCTCCCTGTAGACCTCGAGCATGATCGGGAATGAGCCGAATTGCTTGGCGACGCCGAGCAGATCGGCCGATCGCCGGCGCTGAAGCCAGAGCGGTGTCCTCTCGCCGGGACGACGCCGGGGGAGGAGCAGGGAGCGCCCGGCCGCCTCCCGGAAGCGGGCGGCGAACAACGCCGTGTCACCGAGATGCTCGAGGAGCAGGGCCTCCACTTCTTCGGGATCGAGCAGGAGATCTTCGGGGCCGGGCGGGCTGTCCGCATCGGGAAAGCGGAACGCGATGCCGTCATCGGACCAGATCGCGTCGACGTCGACTCCATAGCGGTCGCGGAACCGATGACGCAGTGCCATCGCCCACGGGGCGTGAATCCGGGCGCCCAACGGCGAGAGCAGGACCAGTCTCCAGTCCCCGATCTCGTCACGGAAGCGCTCGACGACAAGGGTCTGGTCGGTGGGCAGGACACCGGTCGCCTCCCGTTCCTCGGTGAGATACCCAACGAGATTCCTCGCCGCCAGGTCGTCCAGGTGAAAGCGGGTCATGAGGTCCTCGTGCGCTTCCTCCGGGTCGAGACGTCCCGTCTCTCGGACGAAGGCACCGACCGCTCTTCCGGTCTCTATTGACCGCCCCATGGAGTCGCCATGCCAGAACGGCATGCGGGCCGCGCCTTCGGCCGGCGCCGGCACGACCTCGACCCGATCGTGGCCGATCTGTGAGATCCGCCAGGCGGTGCTGCCGAGCAGAAAGACGTCCCCCTCGCGCGACTCATAGACCATCTCTTCGTCGAGCTCTCCTACCCGGCTCCCATCGGGGAGCGTGACGCGAAACAGACCTCGGTCGGGGATGGTGCCTGCGTTGGTGACGGCCAGTTGCAGCGACCCGGGCCGAGCCGTCACCTCGCCTGTCACCCGATCCCAGTTGATCCGGGGTCTCAGCTCTGCGAATAGATCCGAGGGATAGCGACCGGCCAGCATGTCCAGCGTCTCGTCGAAGACGGCCCGGCTCAGCCCCGAGTACGGCGCCGCCCTTGTCGCCATCTCGTACAGGGCATCGGCGCTGGTTGGTCCGGCCACGACCCTCGCCACGAGTTGCTGGGAGAGGACATCGAGAGGGTTGGCCGGGATCTTCGTGGTCTCGACCTGTCGCTCCAGCATCTGATTCGCGACGACGGCCGAAACCAGGAGATCGCCACGGTATTTCGGGAAGATTCGTGCCTTTGACACCCCGCCGACCTGATGGCCCGAGCGGCCGACCCTCTGCAGTCCGGAGGCGACCGACGTTGGTGCCTCGACCTGGAGCACCAGGTCCACCGCACCCATGTCGATGCCGAGCTCGAGCGACGAAGTGGCGACCACCGCTCGGAGATCGCCTCGCTTCAACGCCTCCTCGGTGAGGAGCCTCTGCTCGCGTGCTACCGAGCCGTGATGGGCCCTGGCCACTTCCTCGCCCGCCAGGTTGTTGATCTCAGAGCAAAGTCGCTCCGCAAGGCGACGCGAATTGGCGAACACGATCGTGCTGCGATGGGCCTGGATCTGCTCGAGCAACCGGGGGTAGACGGCCGGCCAGATGGAGCGGGTCGACTTCTGATCAGGGTCTAGGGGATCGGGCTCGCCGGGTTCATTCATGTCCTCTACCGGGACCACTATCTGGATGTCCAGGTTCCGGTCATGGGGCACATCGATGAGACGGACTGGCCGTGGCACCCACGTCCCGTCGTTGTCGAGGGTCCCGCCGCCGAGGAACCGCCCGATGTCCTCCAGAGGGCGCTGGGTGGCCGAGAGACCGATCCGCTGTGGCGACACATCGGTGACCTCCTCCAGACGCTCGAGTGAGAGCGAGAGATGCGCCCCCCGCTTGCTGCCCGCCACGGCGTGCACTTCGTCGACGATCACCCAACGGACGCTTCGCAGTATCTCGCGGGCAGCAGACGTGAGGATGAGATAGAGCGATTCGGGTGTCGTTATCAGGATGTCGGGCGGGTTTCGCCGCATCCGCTGTCGAGCATCGGCTGGCGTGTCACCGGTGCGGATGAAGGTGTCGACTGTGGGCAAGGTCGGGCCACCGATGCGGGTCGAGGCGTGGCGAATTCCAGCCAGTGGCGCCCTGAGATTCCGTTCGACGTCATGGGCCAAGGCCTTCAGGGGCGAGATGTAGAGCACGCGGCATCGACTGGCCTTATCTGGCTGGGGCTCGGTCAGCAGTTGATCGAGTGTCCAGAGGAAAGCGGCCAATGTCTTGCCCGACCCGGTGGGGGCGTGGATCAGGGTGTGATGACCGTCGGCGATAGCGGGCCAGCCCAGGGCCTGGGCTCGAGTTGGCTCGTTGAACGAGGCCTCGAACCAGGTGCGGGTTGCCGGGGTGAAGGCGCCGAGCGGGTCCACATCGGGAAGGTATCAGAGGTCTAGGACAACAACGGTCCGGATTTCTCCGCCAATCGCGAACTCGAAGGAAGATGCCTGTGCGGGATGGGGCGGGACCTCTAGGCGCTGAGCTCGAGTGGCAGCCGGTTGATGGCGGCCAGCTCGAGGAAGAGATCGACTACGTGCGGGTCGAACTGTGTTCCGGCGTGCTTGCGAATCTCGGTCACCGCAAATTCGACGGGGAGGGCACTCTGATAGGAGCGGGTCGACGTCATCGCGTCGAATGCGTCGGCGACGAGGATGATCCGGCTCAGGATCGGGATCTCTTCGCCACCGAGGCCGAAGGGGTAACCACGGCCGTCGTAACGCTCGTGGTGGTAGAGGATCGCCTCGGCGACTTTGGGGTCGAGACGATTGCGTGTCATGGCGAAACCGAGCTCCGGGTGACGGTTCATCAGCTCTCGCTCGGTGGGGTCGAGCGGGCCCGGCTTGCCGAGGATGCCGGGATCGAGATGGATCTTGCCCACGTCGTGTAGCACCCCGGCCAAGGCAAGGCGGTCGAGTTCGATTTCGCCGAGCCCGATGCCGATGCCGAGGTTCACGGCGAGATCGGAGACCCGGTGCACGTGACCGTGCAGGTCCTCGATCACGTCCTCCATGACCTCGATCAGTATGTCTCTTGGAAGTTCCCGCATTACGAAATCACCCGAGGGGGAAGTCTGGTTGGGGGTCGCAGACTGGGGTATGGGCCGAATGGACTATATGCCTTCGACCATGTGGACTAGCGCTACCGCCGTCGCCCCAGAGTTGGAGCCAGATGCCACGTTTCGCTAACTTTCGGGCCAAGCGAAAGACGCGCTCATCAAGAGCGGTGGAGGGACAGGCCCTGCGAAACCGCGGCAACCGACTCGAACGGTGCCAATGCCTGAACGATGAGTGGCCGAGGACGGCTATCCGTCACGGTGCTCGGAAGAGCGCGTAGAGACAGGAGAAACCGTCATGAGAGATCGAGACTTCGGGTTCGACACCCGTCAGATACACGCCGGACAGCGACCGGACCCTGAGACCGGTGCGAGGGCAATGCCCATCTATGCCACCACCTCGTTCGTATTCGAGGATGCCCAGCAGGCCGCCGATCTCTTCGCTCTGCAGAACTTCGGCAACATCTACACCCGGATCGGGAACCCCACCACGGCGGCCTTCGAGGAGAGGATGGCTTCGCTGGAAGGGGGGTTGGGAGCCCTGGCCACGTCATCCGGCCAGGCAGCGCAACTGATCTCGATTTTCACCCTGTGCAACGCCGGAGATGAGATCGTGGCCTCTCGATCGCTATACGGCGGCACGTTCACCCAGTTCGACGTCACGCTGCGCCGCATGGGGATCAATGTCACGTTCGTCGACATCTCCGACCACGGCGCGGTCAAGGATGCGATAACACCCAAGACCAAGGCGCTCTACGGGGAGACCATCGGCAATCCGGCGGCCGACATCCTCGACATCAGCGCCATCGCCGATATCGCTCACGACCACGGGATACCGCTGATCGTGGACAACACGTTCGCAACTCCGTATCTGTGCCGACCGATCGAGCACGGGGCGGACATCGTGGTC
>JBEVIF010000341.1:0-4304 GCA_040510795.1 Acidimicrobiia bacterium | reverse complement strand
GCGAAGTTCGGGGTAGCGATGAGATTGAACAACACGACCGCGGCGAGGGCCAGATAGACCCCGTTTTCGCGGATGAAGCGCCAGGTTCTCTCCGAGGTGACCGCCGGTGCTGGGCTGGTGACCGCTGTCACGCCGACTCCGGCCGGGCATCGGTGACAGCATGCGCGATGAGGTCCATGACCGCGTCCTCGCTGATCGCCGCGCCTTGTAGCTCGCCGACGACCACTCCCTCCTTGAGCACGAAGACCCGATTCGATCCCTCGATCACGTCCTCGAGCTCTGAAGAGATCAAAATAACCGCGAGGCCGTCGACAGCCAGCTCGTCGATGAGGGCTTGTATCTCGGCCTTGGCCCCGACGTCGATTCCCCTGGTGGGCTCGTCGAGGAGCACCACGTCTGGGTCGTTGCACAGGAGGCGCGCCAGCAAGACTTTCTGCTGGTTGCCCCCGGAGAGCTCGCCGACGCTCTGATCGAGATCGGTCACCTTGATCTGAAGCCGATCGACGTACTTGCCGACGATCTCCTCCACCTTGGAGCTCGAGACGAAGCCCCATTTCGCGACCGAACGACCAGCCGCGAGTGTGATGTTGTCCTTGACCGACATCGTGGGGACGATGCCTTCGGCTTTCCTGTCTTCGGGGAGCAGACCGACGCCCTCGGAGACGGCGGCCGCGGGGGAGCCACGCTTGAGAACGACTTGATTCACCTTGATCTCACCGTCGTCGAGACGGAGCAATCCGAAGATGCCTTGAACCGTCTCACTGCGGCCTGATCCCAACAGGCCGGCCAGTCCGACCACCTCGCCGGCACGCACATCCACGGAGACATCAGAGAGGACGCGGTACCGGCTTAGGCCTGACGCGGCAAGCACCGGCTCCCCGATGCGGCGGCCCTCGATATCGAAGGCGGTCTTGCCTGAGGAACGAACGTCCTGAACGTCCCGGCCCAACATGGTGGCAACGAGCTCGAGCCGGGTGATATCGGCAACCAGTCCGGTGTGGACCCTCCGACCATCACGCAGGATTGTCACCTGATCGCACAACTCGAATATCTCATCGAGGTCGTGACTCACGTAGAGAAGCGCCACACCGTCGTCGCGGAGGATTCGAATCACTCGAAACAGCTGTTCGACTTCGTTTGGTTCTAGAGACGAAGTCGGTTCATCGAGGATCACCACTTTTGCGTCGGTGGACACAGCTCGGACGATGGCAATCATCTGTTGGACGGCGACGCCGGCCGAACCCAGGGGCCGCCTCTCATCGACGGCGACTCCGTACCGGCGAAGAAGACGTGCCGCATCGGCATTCATCTTCTTGACATCGACCAATCCGAACCCGCGCATTGGCTCCCGACCGAGGAGCAGGTTCTGAGCGACGCTCATGAACGGCTCCAGGTTGATCTCCTGGAACGTGGTACTGATGCCGGCCTCCCAGGCCTGGCGGGGACCGGCAAAGGCAACGGGCTCACCCTCCAACCGGAGCTCGCCCTCGTCGGCGCCGTACACGCCGTTGATCAGCTTGATCAGAGTCGATTTCCCGGCCCCGTTCTCGCCGACCAGGGCGTGGACCTCTCCCGGGTAGATGTCGATCGAGACGGAATCGAGGGCGGTGACCCCCGGGAACCGTTTGGTGAGGTCGATCGCTTGGAGCGTCGGTTCGCCACGGGTCACGGGAGTCACCGCCCTTGTCGTCGTCGAATTACCGGAGAGAGTTTCGCGTGCTTCAGTGTTGGTTAGTACGCGTTGGCCAGCTCGGCCTCGGCGTTCTCAGGGGTGTACTCCTTGTCAGAGATGATGGTCACCTCGGGCACTCCCTCTCCGTTGTAGAAGAGGTCGAGGGCGCGGAAGGCGAGTGGTCCAAATCGCGGGTTGGATTCGATCACGCCCGAGATCCAGCCGTCGATGATCCCCTGGACGGCGCCCTGGGTGCCATCGATTGTGATTATGGCCACATCACCAGGCGCATAACCAGCCGCCTGGAGGGCGGCCACGGCTCCCAACGCCATCTCGTCGTTGTGCGCGTAAATCGCCGTGATCTCCGGGTTGCTCGTGATCAGTTGCTCGGTCACGGTCTGCCCCATGGCTCGCTCGTAGTTGGCCGCCTGCTGGGCAACGATCTCGAGATTCGACCCTTCGGCCTCGAGTTGCTCGAGGAATCCGTTGTTGCGATCGGTGGTGACGTTGACACCGGGTGCCCCGAGGAGAATGGCGACATTCCCCTCGTCACCAGTCACATTCATCATGGCGGTAGCGGCCCGACGACCTTGCTCGACGAAATCGGAACCAACCCATCCGATGAAGTCGGTGCATGCAGTCTTCGTGGTCAGCTGGCGATCGATGGTCATGATTGGGACGCCTGCATCCTGGGCGTAGGTGAGCGCGGGGTCCAAGCCTTCGGAATTCAACGGCGAGATGATCAGAGCGTTCGCACCCTGATCCACCATGCTCTGAATATCCGAAATCTCCTTGTTGAGATCGGATTCGGCATTGGTGGTTATCAACTCGATGCCGAGCTTCTCGGCCTCCGAGATGATTGATTCGGTCTCGGCGATCCGGAACGGGTTGGCCTCCCTCTCTGACTGTGCAAACCCGACCAGTCCTTCGAGCAGGTCGACGTGTTCGACACCTCCGTTGTAGTCCCCGTAGACGCAACTATCGCCTTCGGTCCGGTCGACCTGTTGCGCAGCCTCATCGGTCTCCAGACCACCCGCCGCCGTAGTCTCCGTGGCCCCTTCAGTCGTGTCGGGTGCTGCTGTCGTAGCCGGCGCCTCAGTTGTCGCCACACTCGTGTCCGTTGCCCCCGACGTGGTGGTATCGCCTCCCTCGGTGCCGCAAGCGGCAATGAGCAAGGCGAGCACCGTCAGTAGCACCACGGGCTTCGCCATGGTTCGGTGGTGTCGCATGGATCATCCTCCTCCGGGTCTTCATGCGGGGGTAACTCAATTTATATCCAAAATCGAACGAGAGTTACCAATTACGATCGTTACCGTATCAACTTCGATCAATCCCGTCAACCGACTTCGGGAGTATGAAGGCCTTTACGGTCAGGAGATTTTTGTCAATCCATCGGAAGTCGTGGCATTCCCCTCACGGTCGAGAAAATTGGTCATTTATGAATGAATTGATTCAGAAAAGATCAGAAATGATATAGAGTGGACGAATGATCCCGGCAGAGAGACACAGGCTGATTCTTTCAAGGACGAGGGCGGCGGGTGTGGTCTCTATCCAGTCCTTGGCTGATGAGCTCGGGGTTTCCGATCTCACGGTGCGGCGGGATCTCAAGCGCATGGCCGATGAAGGATTGCTGGTTAGGACTCGGGGCGGGGCCTCCATGCGTGACTCGGCGGCCCGCGAGTTGAGCTATCTGGAGAAGACCGCCGAAGCCCACGATGAGAAGGTCGCCATCGCCGCCGCCGCCGCAGGTCTAATCGAGGCAGGCGACTCGATCATCATCGGACCAGGCACGTCGACATTGGAACTGGCCAATCAAATCAAGCTCGTCCCTGATCTCACCGTGGTGACGAACTCGCTTCTCGTCATCGACGCCCTCATGAACGTATCCAACATCCAGGTCGAAGCCACCGCCGGCTCCCTGCGACGTTCGATTCGCGCCTTGGTTGGACCGCTCACGGAGGAAAGTCTTCGGTCGCTTCGGGTCAACAAGGTCTTCATGTCGGGAAACGGTCTCTCCGGCACGCGAGGGCTGACTACTCCCGAGGTGACAGTGGCTGCCTCTGATCGCGCCCTCGCCGCCGCAGGGGACCGGAGGATCGTTCTCGCCGACCACACCAAGATCGGCAAGGACACCATGTGGCAGACGATTAGCGCCACCGAGATCGACACCCTTGTCACGGACAACAAAGCGCCCAATTCAGAACTCGACGCACTACGCCGTGAAGGCGTGGAGGTGATCATCGCCAAGGTGGCCGGTCCCGCGGGTGGGCGGCGAGCCTGATCTAGAGCAGGTCTCCTAAAACCGGGTCGCCGGTTCGAATCCGTGCCGACGGCGCCGATCCTGGGTTCCGTCATCGTGTCAAGAGATTGGGCGGCTCGGCTCTACTCACCACCCATGGACCCGAAGAAGTCGATTATCCGCTGAGTCTCGTCCGAGAAGGACTATCGCTCGGTGAGCTTCCCGGCCTTCATGTGGGCGATCTCACGGAAATAGAATTCTGCACGACGGCAGCCGTGGGAGACAATGGATGGCCTCAAGAATCGACGGAGCGCTTTACCGCGAGGTGGCCGGACCGGCCTCCGCGCCGCTCATGGTCTTCGTACACCCGAATCCCATGGACAACGCCGCGTG
>JBEVIF010000340.1:0-7055 GCA_040510795.1 Acidimicrobiia bacterium | reverse complement strand
AGATTGACGAAGTAGACCCCGTCGGGGAACTCGGCCGAGATGTCCTCTGCCACCGACAGGGCGAGACGTGTCTTCCCGATGCCGGCCGGGCCGACGATGGTGGCGAGACGAACGTTGGGTCGTTGCAGCATCTCGACCAGCTCGGCCAACTCTCTACTCCGCCCGACCAAGGTGTTCTGCGACGCCGGGAGCCGGACCCTTGTGATGGATCGCGCTCGGGGTGGGGGGAAGTCGGCCCGAAGCCCTGGGTCCCGCACCTGGAAGAGCTTCTCGACGCGGGACAGGCCCTTCAGGGCGAAGGAGCCAAGGTCCTTGATCTCCCATCCCGCGTTCTGAGTTTGGCCCTCGACCAGCTCCCTGACAGGGGCGGACACGACGATTTGCCCTCCATGGGCGGAGGAGGCAACCCGTGACGCCCGGTGGACATCGAGCCCAACGTAGCCACCGGACCCGATGCGGGCGGTGCCGGTGTGGAGCCCGAGTCGCGCCTTCACCGACACAGATTCGGGCCAGCTGCGCTCGCCGAGGGACTTCTGGATCGCGACAGTCGCGCTGACGGCCTGGAACGCATCCTGGAAGACGCTGAAGAGACGCTCCCCTTCGAGATCGACCACGGTCCCTTCGTGTCGGAGGGTGGCGTCGGCAACTACCTGGTGGTATCCGGCCAGGACCTCGGCGTACTGGTCTCCGAGTTGCTCTACGAGGGTGGTGGACCCTGCCAGATCACCGAACATGAACGTCAGGGTCCCGGCGGGCAAGGACTCGTGGTCTGGTTCGGTCTTGGCGAACCTCTCTGCCATCACGCCCGCCAGGTCTTCGACCAGCATCTCCGCCAGCTCGCCGGGTGACTCGAAGGTTCGAGTCCTCGATCGTGCATCAGAGCGAGCGCGCTCGAGGAGATCGGTCAGGCCGTCCTCACGTTCAGGTGCGGGCTCCTTGATATAGACGAGGCCGGGAAGACCGGAACTGGCGCCGTACTCCCGTTCCAGGTCCGCGTCCCAGCCGAACGACTGCCAGTAGATGCCTACGAATATGTCGGCGTCCGCGATCGAAAGCCCGTCCTGCCCGTTGCGGCTGCCGAGATCGACCCCGATAGGGTCGAGCCGCAGGGTCTTGATGGCGGATTTGGCGGCCTCGCGCTCCGATTTGAGCTCGCCGAGGGTCGATGAGACAAAGACCCTCAATCTGGGGTCGTGACTGGACGACTCGAAGCCGCTCCCCTCCCTGGTCGCATCCACGAGTCATAACGGTAGTGAGTTGGCCGGCGCTATCGGCCGTGGTTCAGCGGTCGAGATGCTCCCATGCGTCGGTGCTCGGGTGGGGGGAGATATCCCAGCGGGGCAGGAAATACTGGACCAGTGGTCCGATGGCCAGGGCAAAGACAATGGTGCCGATGCCAAAGGTGCCGCCGAGGATCCAGCCGAGAGTGAGGACCGTTATCTCGATGACGGCGCGGGTGAGCCTGATCGAAGGTCCTCTGCGTGCAATCCCGGTCATCAGCCCATCGCGCGGTCCCGGTCCCAGGTTGGCTCCTATGTAGAGACCGGAGGCGATTCCGATCAAGACGACCCCTCCGAGCATCATCGACCAGGCGACACCGGTCACTTCGGCCGCCGGGATGATGACGCCGGTCAGGTCGATGACGACTCCGATGATGATTGCGTTGAGCAGCGTGCCCAGTCCGTAGGGCTGGCGCAACGGCAGCCAGAGGAGGAGCACGGCCACCGAGACGATGATCGACCAAGCTCCGACCGTTAACCCGAAGCGGCGGGCCAGCCCCTGATGGAGGACATCCCACGGTGGCACACCCATCCCGGATTGCAGCATCAGCCCGATGCCGATGCCGAACAGGACCAGGCCGATCAACAGTTGTGTGATGCGGCGGGGGAGACGCTCCCCGGCGACCGGGATCAGGTACTTCAAGACCTCAACCACCCAACGCTTCGGCTATCCGCGGAGGGAGGTCGGTGCTTGTCGGTGGCATGAAGCTGACCAGCACATGATTCGCCCCCAGCTCCCTGTAGGTAGCGGCGAGGTCTGCCGTCTCGGCAGGGTCGCCGGGGTAACGGAACTGGACCGAGACCTCGATCTCGCTTCGCTCTCGCCCGATCTCCTCGCACGCATCGTCGAGACGTCTCAGCGAGGCGACGAAAAGATCCGGCTCCGAGGTGAAATCCGGGTAGTTCCACTGGTCTGCCCAGCGAGCCGCCAACGGAATGGTCCGACGGGGACCGGAGCCACCTATGACGAACGGCGGCCGGGGCTTCTGCACCGGCTTTGGCTCAAATCGCGCCGAGGTGATGGTCCGATACTTCCCCTTGAAGTCGAAGACCTCCTCGGTCATCAGCCCGTGCAGGATTTGGAACGTCTCTTCGAGCATGTCGAAACGCTCCCGGACAGGTCGGAGTTCGATGTCGAAGGCCTCATGCTCACGCTCGTGCCAACCGGCGCCGACTCCCAGTTCGAGTCTCCCCTGAGACATGCGATCCAGGGTCACCGCCTGCTTGGCCAGAAGGGCGGGATGCCGAAATGTGTTGGCCGACAGCATCGTCCCGAACCTGATCCGGGTGGTGATCGCGGCCAGGCCACCGAAGAGGGTCCAGCCGTCCATGATCGGCCGCGACTCTTCGCCCCGAGGGGCGTAGAGATGGTCGTTCAGCCAGACCGCATCCCAGAAACCGCCCCGGTCGGCCTCGATCCACACCTCACGCAACTCGGGCCAGTCCTGATCCTGGGCCCATACCTTGAACGAATGCCGGAATGGGCGCCCGGTCATGGGGTTCCCGGTTGGACCACCAGGGGAACCTCGGGCAGGTCGTCGGCCGGGTCGAATCCGAACACTCTCCCGTAGAAGGCGAGCTCCGACTCCAGGCTGTGGATGATGTTCTCCGCCTTCCGGAACCCATGATCCTCGCCTTCGTAGGTGATATGGGCGTGGGGAACCCCGTTATCGGCGAGCGCGGCGGAGATGAGCTCGGCCTGCTCCGGGGGCACCACCTTGTCATCGAGGCCCTGGAAGAGGATCACCGGGACCGTGATCTGGTCGACCGAGTAGAGAGGTGACCGGCGTCGCATCTCCTCCGGGTCGGTGCCGACCATGCCGTCGAGATAGCGCGACTCGAATTTGTGGGTGTGGTCGGCGAGAAGCCCGATGTCGGCCACTCCGAAGTAGGACCCACCAGCGCTGAATGCGTCCCCGAACGCGAGGGCGGCCAAGGTGGTGTAACCGCCGGCACTTCCCCCGGTGATGATGAGCCGGTTGCCGTCGACCTCTCCTTCGGTAGCCAGATAGCGGGCGGCGGCGAGACAATCCTCGACATCTGCGATACCCCATGAGTGACGCAGGAGATTCCTGAATTTGCGCCCGTAGCCGGTCGAGCCGCGGTAGTTGACGTCGACCAACCCGAAGCCCCTGGTCGTCCAGTACAGGAACGATGGTTTCAGGCTGGGAAAGACATGCGACGTCGGTCCACCATGCACTTTCACGATGAGTGGTGGCCACTCTTCGTCTGGCCCGTCGAAGTCGGGGTTTGTCGGCGGGTAGTACACCCCATGGGCCACCTCGCCGTCGGCGGTGGGGAAGGTGATGATGCGGGGTGACGGGATGTAGTCGGGCTCGGCAGGCATCGGGTTCGCCCGCACCACGCTCAGGGCGCCCGTGTCGACGTCGAGCTCGTAGACGGAACTGGGCGCTGCCGGCCCGTGACCGACGAACCAGGCGCGGGACTCACCGTCGGTGACCAGGAAAGCGAGACCGGTGAGGTGGTTGGGCAGGCGTCGGAGACTGCCATCCCGATCGACGACACCTAGATGGTTTACGCCGCCCTCCCAGAAGGCGGTGAGGATCCTTCCCTCGGAAAGAAAGCCAAAGGTGGTGGGGCCGAAAATCCACAACGGCACCCCGAAATCAGCCTTCATCTCGAGGATCGGCGTGGAGCTCTGCCCGTCAAACCGATGGAGGTTCCACCACCCGCTCCGGTCGGTCGCGAACACGATGCCACCACCCGGCGACCACTCCGGTTGGAAGATGGACTCATCGGGACCGCCGGCGACCTCCTCGATGTCGACCAGTCCGTCTTCGGTGATGGTCCCCGTCTTGAGGAGAGTCCCGTCCCAGGGCATGTTGGGGTGATCCCATTCCAGCCAGAGGAGCTTCGTGCCATCCGAGGATGGCCGAGGAGAGGCGTAGAAATCCCGGCCGGTGACCAGGACCTCGACCTCGCGGGTGTCCGGATCGATCCTGACGATCTCGTTCACCGCCTCGCCATCACCGTGACTCTCCCGGACACAGACGATGCTCGCATCGGGGAGGAACCGCCCGTCTGCATACCGCAGGGCACCCGGCATCGATGGCTCGGGTGTGATTGGCCCATGGCCCAGGAGATAGAGCCGTTGGTCCGAGAGCTCCGAATAGGCCACTCTGCCGTGGTCGACGGTGAATGCCCCGCCGCCATACTCATGGACCTGGGTGCGCACATAGATCGGTGGGGCGGTGATGTCGCCGATCTGCCCGGAATCATCCCGACGCACGAGGACCTGGCGGCCGCCTTCAGATGGGCGCCCCTCCAACCAATAGAGGTTGTCGCCGTCTGCCGCGATCTGCCCGAATTCGACGATGCCTCCGACCGTGTCGGCGGCCGAGATGGGTGAGTCCCAGGTGCCATATGCTCGGGTTTGAACCATCGAGGCAGGCTATCGGTGTGCCGGGTGCTCGCACCAATCATTACCTTGTGGCGATGCGAGCAAACGATTGGCGCCCATGAGCACACAATCCAGAGATGAAGGGCTCTACGACTACGCGCTCAGAGAGCCCAGGCTCCCCGCCCCGGAGAACCGGGAGAACGACAACATCGGCATCCCGATCGAGGCGCGTCTCGAGATGTACGAGATGCAGCAGCTATTGCGCCAGTTCGAGAAGCGGGCCTACGACATGTTCCTCCAGAACCTGGTGAAAGGGACATCGCATCTTTCCCTGGGTCAGGAGGCCGTGGCCACCGGGTTCGGGCGGGTGATGAGACCCGATGACTTCACGTTTGCCACTTATCGCGGCCACGCCCACACGCTCTCCCGGGGGGCCGACCCGGGCGCTGTGCTCGCTGAGCTACTCGGCAGGGAGAACGGGATCCTCAAGGGCAAGGGCGGATCGATGCACCTGACCTCGGTCGAGCACGGGATGATGGGGTCCTACGCCATCATCGGCGCCCATCTCACGATCGCCAACGGGGCGGCATGGGCGGCCCGCATGCGAGGCACCGACCAGGTGGCCGTGTGCTTCTTCGGGGATGGGACGACCAACATCGGAGCCTTCCACGAGGCGTTGAACCTGGCCGCCATCTGGGATCTCCCGGTCGTATTCGTGTGCGAGAACAACCTCTGGATGGAATACACGCCCATAGACCTGATCACGGCAGTCGCCAACCCGGCGGCGGACCGGGCGTCCGCCTACGGGCTCGAGGGGATCGTGGTCGACGGGAACGACGCCGACGCGGTCTACCAGGTGGCGACCCAGGCGATAGGGAGGGCGCGACGCGGCGAGGGACCGTCTTTGGTCGAGGCCCAGACCTACCGGGAACAAGGGCACAGTCGGGCGGACCCGGCGAAATACCGTCCCCCCGCCGAGGTGCAGGCCTGGAAGGAACGGGACCCGATCCCGATGTACCACGAGAGATTGCTTCGCCTCGGTGTCCCGGAAGGCGACCTGAGCACGATCCAGCAAGACGTGGCGAGGCGAGTCGACGAGGCGACCGAATTCGCCAAGGGGGGCGCGGTCCCCGGCGAGGAGCACCTGTTGACTGATGTCTGGGCTGACGGAGGCTCGGCATGGCGGAACTGACCTATCGAAACGCCGTTGCCTACGGCATCGCCCAGGAGATGCGACGCGACCCGAGTCTCGTCATGCTGGGGGAGGACATCGCGGGCGCGGGCGGGGTGTTCAAAACGACTGTTGGCCTTGTCGACGAGTTCGGGCCGGACCGAATCCGCGACACCCCGATCTCCGAGCAGGCGATCCTCGGCGCGGCGATGGGCGCCGCCATGACCGGGATCCCGGTGATCGCCGAGATCATGTTCTCCGATTTCATCGCGGTTTGCTTCGATCTGTTGGCCAACGAGATCGCCAAGTCGCGCTACATGACCGGTGGGCAAGTGACGATTCCGATCGTGGTTCGCACTGCCAACGGAGGCGGATCGCGATTCGGGGCACAGCATTCCCAGAGCGTGGAGAACTGGGTGATGATGATCCCGGGTCTCAAGGTTGTGGCGCCATCGACACCGTTGGACGTGGTCGGCCTGCTGGCTGCTTCGATACGTGACCCTGACCCGGTGGTCTTCCTGGAGCACAAGTCGTTGATGGCCGACAAGCAGGACGTCCCCGACGGCGAGATTCTCGACAAACTGGGGGCGGCCAGGGTGGTCCGCGAGGGCACCGACTGCACGATCGCCGCGCTCGCCTTGATGGTCCCACGGGCCCTCGCTGCGGCCGATCGGTTAAAGGATCAGGGGATCTCTGCTGAGGTCATTGATGTGCGCACGCTGGTGCCTCTCGACACCCAGGCCATCCTCGGGTCCGTGAGCAAGACCAGCCGGCTGTTCACCGTCGAGGAGAACCCCCGGCTCTGTGGTTGGGGGGCTGAGATTGCCTCCATCGTGGCCGATGAGGCGTTTTGGGACCTCGACGGGCCGGTGGTCCGCATAACGACGCCTCATATCCCACTGCCCGCGGCGGAGGCCTTGGAGGACATGGCGATTCCGTCCGTTGATCGGATCACCGAGACGGTCACCAAACGCATGGGTTGAGGCGCCGGGAAGGCGGGAATTCGGATCTGGGCTAAACCCCGGCGTCTGACAGCCGAGACAATTACTACATGACCGGTCTTCGCCCGCCGCCCAAGGCAGAAACCACGAGCCGGGTCTTCCTGCGGTTCGTTGTGCTCGTCCTTCTCTTGATCGCCGCCGGGGCGGCGATCTGGACGACAGTCACCCTCGATCGCATCGAGCTAATCGAAGACGTTTCGTTGGGGGATTTCGAGAACGACACCGTCGAGACCGCCAATGGC
>JBEVIF010000339.1:0-11361 GCA_040510795.1 Acidimicrobiia bacterium | reverse complement strand
ACGAGGCAACGGCACGTGACATCCTCGTCGAGATCGAACGGCTCGCCCGGGAGGATTTCGCCGCCTCGTACGTAGACCAGGACCGCATCCCACTCGTGCTCGAGAACGGCGAGGTGCGCCTGCCCGATTCGGTCAAGGCCGGAGTACGTGCCTACAAGGAGGGCGGCTGGGATCGCTTTGCCGTCCCCGCCGACATGGGCGGCATGCCGGTCCCGCCCAGTCTCGCCTGGGCCACCCAAGAGATGCAGCTGGCCGCCAACACGACCGTGTCCTGGTACTCCGGTGGCGCACTGTTCGCCACTGTTCTCTTCGAGGAGGGCAACGACGAGCAGAAGGACCTGGCCCGTCTATGGCTCGACAAGCAGTGGTCCGGGTCGATGATCCTCACCGAGCCGGACGCCGGAAGCGACGTGGGCTCGGCCTCCACTAAGGCCATCGACATGGGCGACGGCACCTGGCACATCGAGGGTGTGAAGAGGTTCATCACCGGCGGTGAGCACGATGCCTCCGAAAACATCATCCATCTCGTCCTCGCCCGCCCCCAGGGATCGGTGCCCGGGACGAAGGGCCTTTCTCTTTTCGTGGTGCCGAAGTTCTTGGTCAACGAGGACGGATCGCTCGGTCCCCGCAATGGCGTCGTCGCCACCAACATCGAGAAGAAGATGGGTCTGAAGGGGTCGACCACATGCGAGATGACCTTCGGAGCCGACGAGCCGGCGATCGGTTGGCTCGTCGGCGACAAGCACGATGGGATCAGGCAGATGTTCCGGGTCATCGAGGGTGCCCGGATGATGATTGGCGCCAAGTCGATGGGAACGTTGAGCACCGGCTATCTCAATGCCTTGGAGTACGCCAAGGAGCGCCGTCAGGGAGCAGACCTGACTCTTGCCACCGACAAGACATCGCCGCGGGTCCCGATCATCGATCACCCCGACGTGCGACGCATGCTGATGAACTTGAAGGCTTACTCCGAGGGCCTAAGAGCCCTGGTCATGTACACGGCGTGGGTCCAGGATCAGGCTCGATTGCACCCCGACGACGACCACTGGGAGCGCCGGTCCGACTTGTTACTTCCGCTGGTCAAGGGCTACTCATCGGAGAAGGCCTACGAGCAGCTCGCCGACGCCCTCCAAGTGTTCGGCGGATCCGGGTTCACACAGGACTACCCCTTGGAGCAATACATCCGGGACACCAAGATCGACACGATCTATGAGGGGACCACGGGAATCCAGTCACTCGATTTCTTCTTCCGCAAGATCGCCCGGGATCAAGGCTCCACGATTGCCGCCCTTGCCGCCGAGATCACCGAGTTCGTCAAGGGCGGGGCCGATGGCGATCCGTTCGCCGCCGAACGGGAACGTCTCGGCACGATGCTCGACGACGTACAGGGTCATCTTGGGGCGATGGTCGAGCACCTGATGGCGTCGCTCGCCGGCAGGTCGGACGAGATCTACAAGGTGGGACTGCACACCAATGCGCTGCTTGCCTCCACGGCCGAGCTGATCATCGCATGGCAATTGCTGCGACATGCCGAGATCGCTTATCCGAAGGTCGAGGCCGATCCCTTCTACCGAGGCAAGGTCGCTTCGGCTCGATGGTTCCTCGATCTAGCGGCACCGGAGATCGCGGCACGGCGCTCCGCTGCCGAGACCGAGGACGGGTCTGTGATGAGCCTTCCGGTGGAGGCTTTCTAACCCAACCCGGGGTACCTTCGTCACAGTGTCAGCATCGGTGTTGGCCCTCGTGGCTCTTCTCGTAGGTGTATTTCTCGTGATCCTGGCACTCGTCGTCTGGCAGGAGGCGCGCCGACGACCGAGTTACGAGCCGTTGGAGTACGTCGTCGAGGATGCCGTGAAGCATGTCGAGGCCGGCCTCCAGTCAGAAGGTAACGACCGGATGAGCCGGGCTGATGTTCGCAGGATCCTGGAGTGGGAGGTGTTCTACCTCCAGGGCCTCGCTCAGGATGATCGAAGGAACCCGGTGGAGACGATCGCGGGCGGCCACGAGGCGTCGATCGAGTACATATCCGAGCAGATCGCCACCAAGCACGGTGTGTCCTACTCTCACGACGACGTTGAAGATGTCCTCCGTCTCGAAGCCGATTACCTGTATCGCATTGGCGCCGTAGGCGAGATGGTCGACCCCGATGGAGGTGAGGACGAATGATGGTGCGTTGCGGTGCCTGCCGGACTCAGTTCGAGGTCCCGGGACCAGGGCGTTTTGCCTGCCCAAATTGCGGGTCCGTGAATGTGGTGCGCGACGCAGCGGGCGGCGCGCCTTCGGAAATGGGCGGGTATCCCACTGCCCCCGGTGCCGCCCCCGGTGCCAGCCCCGGCCAGCCGCCGCCACCTCCACCCCCCCCGGCGCCTCTTCCCCGCATCCAGTGCCCGGAATGCGACTTCAGTTTCATCGTCGGTGACATCGTCGTCGCCACCTGCCCCAATTGTGGGGCCGAGGTGAGGACCGGCGCAGGATCCTCGGAGGAGGAGTGAGCCGTCTCTCCCGTTTCGACTCGTACCGATTTGTCGGAGTCAGGGACACGATGCGGTTCTACGACTGCGACGACGAGGACCAGTTCGCCAAGCTCTCCCGTCGCATCGACGAGGAGGGCTTGGTCGGGAGCGACATGGTTCAGGTTTTCGCTCCGGACACACCATTGGAGGCAATGAACCGGGGGTATCGGCCGGTCGTAGTCTCAGACCGGGTTTGAGGGAAGTTCGAAACCCTGCGCCACCAGTTCTCCGATCTTCTTCCCCCGACCGTGGAAGAAGTGGTCGCCGGGAGTGAGGAGCAGGTCGATGGAAAGCCGCTCGGCGTAGGCCCGGATCCCTTCGACGTCCACCACCTGATCGCGTGTCCCAACCACGATCCGTTTTGGCCCTGGGGGCAGATCGTCGGGAAGTCCCTCCGGCGATGGGGCGATCCCGGCATACGGGACCGTGTCCTGTTGGCTGCCGAGCCATCGCAGCGCCGTGCCCGCCCCAAAGGACCACCCAGAGAGATGGATGGCCAGCCCGGTCTCGCGGGCGGATTTGACCGCCGCGGCGACGTCGAGCACTTCGGCATTTCCGTGGTCATGTGTCCCGGTCGATGCACCGATCCCGCGGAAGTTGAAACGCAACACCGAGAAGCCTCGTTCCACGAGTCTCGTGGTCACAGCGACCATCAACGGCGCCATCATCGTCCCACCTTGCTGAGGATGGGGATGGCAGAGCACCACAGCTCCAACCGGGCGCTCGGGGCGGTCCCAACGTGCTTCGAGCGTCTCCCCGTCCGTCGTGCTCAGGTGGATGCGATCGATCATGTGAAGGCCACCACCAGCCAGATCGCGGCAGCCCCCACGATCACGAAGCCGAGCACAGCCCTCGCGATCAGAAGCCAACCGGTCTGCATGGGTTCAGGGAGGGTAACCACGGGTACAACTAGTCTCGGATCAGCAGTTCCACCGAAAGGCACAGGTTGCACGACATCGTCATAGTTGGCGGCGGGCCGGGCGGCTACGCCGCCCCCCGGTATGCAGAGAACTTCGGACTGTCAGTGGCACTCATCGATGAAGAGCGTCCTGGGGGCACCTGTCTCATCCGTGGCTGTATCCCCGCAAAGCAATGGCTCTATATCGCAGAGGTGTTCTCCACCGTGTCTCACGCCGCCGAGTTCGGGGTCGTGACCGAGCAGCCCACGCTGGACTGGGAGGCGGCCCTTGCCCGCAAGACCCAGACCGTCGAAGGCCTTGTGCGCGGGCTTGGTGGGCTCTTGAAGAAAAAGGGGGTCGAAGTCATCACGGGCTACGGACGTCTCGCGGGGCCCGGCAAAGTCGAGGTCGAGATGGACGAAGGGAAGAACACGATCGAAGGACGGGCGGTCATCCTTGCCAGCGGCTCCTATTCACGCAC
This sequence comes from Acidimicrobiia bacterium, assembly GCA_040510795.1. Taxonomy (GTDB): domain Bacteria; phylum Actinomycetota; class Acidimicrobiia; order Spongiisociales; family ZC4RG35; genus JARDZU01. The sequence goes on along the minus strand of JBEVIF010000339.1, from coordinate 7,468 downwards.
GATCCCCGGTTATGACTTCGATGGCGAAAAGATCGTCAGCTCCGACCATGCCCTCGATTGGCCACAGCGCCCGAATCGTGTCGCCATCGTCGGTGGAGGAGTGATCGGGTGCGAGTTCGCCTCGTTCCTCGTCGACGTGGGGACCGAGGTCCATGTTTTCGAGGTCATGGATCAGATCATCCCGGGCTCTGACGCCGAGGCGTCCAAGCAGCTCCAGCGCCAGTTGCAGAAGCGCGGCGTGAAGTTCCACATTGGTGTGGGTGTCGATGCCCCGAAGGTCGGCGAGACCGTCGTGGTGCCGTTCGGCGATGACAGCGTCGAAGTGGATGTCGTTCTCGTGTCGGTGGGCCGGGGGCCAAGGACCGAAGACGTCGGTCTCGACACCGTGTCCGCAAAGCTGGATCGGGGCTTCGTCGAAGTGGACCTCGACACGATGCAGACGGCACAGCCTGGGCTGTACGCGGTGGGCGACATCGTTGCAGGTACACCACAGCTGGCCCATGTGGGGTTCGCCGAGGGAATCGCCGCAGTCACCCATATCGGCACCGGTAAGACCCGAGCGGTCAACTATCAGGCCATTCCCAGGGTCACCTACACCCATCCCGAAGTGGCAGAGGTCGGCCTGACCGAGGCCCAAGCCGCCGAGCGAGGGTTGGAAGTGGTGTCGGCGAAGCACGCATTCAACGGCGTGGGACGGGCGATCATCATCGGCGACAACCAGGGTTTCGCCAAGGTGATCTCGGAGAAGGACGGCCCCATCGTGGGGGCTGCCGTCGTCGGCCCACAGGCGGGCGAGTTGATTCACGAACTCATGTATTCAGTGGGTTGGGAGGCTCTGCCCGACGAGGCAGCCGCCTTCATCCATGCCCACCCGAGCTTGTCGGAAGTGGTCGGCGAGACACTCATGTCCGCCGCCGGCCGCAGTCTTCACTGAGAGGAGCGACCTTGGCTACGACGGTATCGATGCCGCAACTGGGTGAGACGGTGACCGAGGGAACCATCCTGCGCTGGGCCAAGCAGGTAGGCGACACGATCGCCGAGGACGAGGTTCTCGTCGAGATATCCACCGACAAGGTCGACACCGAAGTCCCGTCGCCCGCAGCGGGCACCATCCTCGAGATCCTCGTGAACGAAGGTGACACGGTCTCGGTGGGCACACCGTTGGTGGTGATCGGAGCCGAAGGCGAGGCGGCGCCGTCTGCGGAGGAGAAGCCGGCCGAGCCTGAAACTCCCGAAGAGACACCGGCAGCGGAGGAGAAGCCCGCCGAGCCGGCACCTCCAGCCGAGGGGCAGAAGCCCCCCGAGCCTGCCCCGGCCGAGAAGGCTCCGGCCGAGGAAGAGAAGGCTGCCGAGCCGGCCCCAGCCGAGGCGGAGAAGAAGTCAGAGCCTTCGGAGCCCGACGTCGATGCCTTCTTCGCTCAGCCCGACGAGACCGAGGCGAAGCCCAATCTTCTATCGCCCGTCGTGCGCAAGCTCATCAGGGAGAACGAAGTCGACGTCTCCCAATTGAGCGGCACCGGCGATGGGGGAAGGATCACCCGAAAGGACGTCGAGGCGTATCTGGCCTCGGGCCCGCCTGCCGCCGAAGAGGCACCTGCAGAGCCGGCCCCGGCCCTGGAACAGGCACCCACCCCGGCGGCTCCAGCCGCCCCCCAGCCGACGGCCGCATCACCGGGCGACCAGGGAGGGGAGGAGGTCGAGCTCGACCGGATCAGGGTGCGCACTGCCGAGAACATGATCAAGGCACGACAGACCGCTGCCCATGTGTGGACTTCGGTGGAGGTCGATTTCGAGCGGGTGGAACGGGTTCGTCAGGCTCACAAAGAGCAGTTCAAGGCGGCAGAGGGCTTCTCTCTCACATATCTGCCGTTCATCGCCCGTTCCACGATCGATGCACTCAGGGCGTTCCCGGTCGTAAATAGCTCCTTCCACCTCGAGGAGAAGAAATCGGTCTTCCATCGGAATGTCGACCTCGGCGTCGCCGTCGACCTCGATCAGTCGGGTCTCGTAGTGGCCCGAGTCCGCAATGCGGATGGCTTGCGCCTGGTCGGGATCGCGCGATCGATCAGAGAGCTGGCGGATCGGGCCCGGGCAGGGAAGCTCGGTGTCGATGACCTGACCGGTTCGACGTTCACCATCACCAACCCGGGCCCATTTGGATCCTTCATGTCGGCGCCCATCATCAACGTTCCGAACGTCGCCATTCTCTCCACCGACACGGTCGCCAAGCGTCCCACGGTGGTGACCGACGCAGAGGGCCAGGACATGATCGCTATCCGGCACATCGGGTATCTCGGGCTAAGTTGGGACCATCGTGCCTTCGACGGCTCGACGGCCGTGCTCTTCCTCCAAAGGATCAAGCAGAACCTCGAGACCTGGGACTGGGAGCAGGAGCTGGCTTGACCCTCCGAACCCGCTGGCTGGGTCGGCTGCCCTACACGGAAGCTTGGGACCTGCAGCGCGCCATACACGAGGGCAAGGTCGTCGGCCGGACCAAAGACGACTATCTGCTCCTCATGGAGCACCCGCCGGTGTTCACGATCGGACGCAACGGCGACGGCTCGAACCTCCTCGTCGACCGGGTTGGCCTCGGGGTCGAGGTGCATCACGTGGATCGCGGTGGTGACATCACGTTCCATGGGCCCGGTCAGCTCGTGGGCTACCCGATCCTGACGCTCGATGACCCCAAGCAGATCGTCCCGTACGTCCGCCGGTTGGAACAGACCTTGATCGAGACCCTGGCCGAGTTCGGCGTGGAGGCGTGGGCCGAGCCGGGATACACGGGTGTGTGGACAGGGAAGGGGAAGGTTGCCGCCATCGGCGTCAGGGTGGCTCGTCGGGTGACGATGCACGGGTTCGCCCTCAACCTCCACCCCGACCTCGCCTATTTCGGGATGATGAACCCGTGTGGCATATCGGATCGTCCGGTCACGACGCTGTCGGAGCTGGTCGGGCGAAAGGTCACGCTCGAGGAGGCCACAGAGGTTCTGATTCCTCGCTTCGAGCGGGTGTTCGGTCATGAGGAATCGGAGACTCAACTGGGTGCCTTCGCCCGCGGACAGGGCCGGCGCTCTGAGTTCGAGGTCGATCGGCTGGTCGAGGCGGGCACTTTCAGTCAGGAGAAGCGGACCGCCGAGCCGATCCTCATCAACGGGCGGCTACCCGGGGAGCCGCCCAGACCGGATTGGATGAAGGTGACGGCTCGACTCGACGGCGATTACCTGGAGCTGAAGAAGATGATGCGCGGGCTCCAGCTCAACACTGTGTGTGAGGAGGCTAACTGCCCCAACATCTACGAGTGCTGGGGGATGGGGACAGCGACCCTGATGATTCTCGGGGACAAGTGCACCCGTGCATGTGGGTTCTGCAACGTGACCACCGGCAAGCCGACCGAATTCGACATCTTCGAGCCATTTCGCGCCGCGGAGGCGATCTATCAGATGAATCTCAAGCACGCCGTCATCACATCGGTCAATCGTGACGACCTCGACGATGGCGGGGCCGGGATCTTTGCCCAGACAATCCTCGAGAGCCGTCGCCGCTCGCCCGGAACAGAGATCGAAGTGTTGATCCCCGACTTCAAGGGCGACCGTGAGGCGCTGCAGACGGTCATGGATGCCGTGCCCGAGGTGCTGAACCACAACACCGAGACGGTGCTGCGGCTGCAGCGAGACATCCGGACATCGGCCAGCTACGGGCGGTCGCTGTCTCTCCTCTGGAGGGCCAAGCAGATGAACCCCGACGGGCTCACCAAGTCAGGGCTGATCGTGGGGATGGGGGAGACCCGTGAGGAGGTCTTGGGTGCCTTGGCCGACATGCGCGCGGTGGGCATCGACATCATCACCATCGGCCAATACCTCCGGCCCACCTCTCGACATCGCCCGATCCACCGCTACGTCCACCCCGACGAGTTCATCGAGTACAAGGCGCATGGCGAAGGTTTGGGTATCCCCCACATCGAATCCGGCCCCCTCGTTCGTTCGAGCTATCACGCCAAGGAGAGCCGGGAGGCGGTCCCGGTGAGTATTCGTTGCTGAAGGCGGTCAGCATCTCATGGCCAGATGAGATCGACACCACCTGAGTCGATCAGCCGCTGAACGTCATCAGCCAGCTGGCCGGAGTGGATGAGGGTCTCCAGATGTCGTCCCGGGCACAATGTGGCGGCGTGGTCGCCATGGCCGGAGATCGTGTTCGGGGTCACGTCGTATTGCTCCGACGCCCAAGCCAGTACCGACTTCAACGACGCCAATTGCGCAGCCGTCGGTTGCTCCACCTCGAAATTGCCCTCCACGACGACGAGGAGGTGACCCGTCGTGTCATATGTCGTGCCCGTGTCTCCTCGAAATGCAGGGTCACGACCTTCGTAGATTCGTCCGTCGACACCGACGACGATGTGATAGGCGAGATCCGGCCATCCTTGGCCGTTCATGTGCCACTCCTGCCAACCCCGTATTTGGCCCGGCCCGGTGACGCCTGCCTGGGTCCCGGCGTGATGGATGGTCAGACGATCGATGGTGTGAGGCGTCATTTCGGCAAGGCGCGGCGCTACGGCGCCCCAACCCTCACGCGAGACGACCGTCAGAGCCGGGTCGGGTCGCGGTGGCGGGCGGTTGGGAGCGAGACCCAGCGCACGGGTGAGAAACGTGGCCATCTGCCCCCTGGTGATGGGTGCGCTCGGGCAGAAGCGATCGTTCACCGGAGGGTTGCAGCCGACGGTGATGCCGGCCAGGGCAACGCGGTCGATGGCGCTTTCGAAGATGTTCCCGTCGTCATCGACGAAGTGATCGCCGCGTGAGGCGGGGAGGGCAAATGCGCGCACCATCATCGCTGCCATCTCACCCCTGGTCATCGGCCTGTCGGGGCAGAAGCGATCGTTCACCGGTGGGTTGCATCCCACCGTGATCCCAGCCGCGGCGATGCTGTTGATAGACCGCTCGAACACGTCACTCGAGTCGTCGGTGAAGAAGTCCTCAGCGCTGTCGACTAGCTGCAGGGAGCGAGAGATGAATGCAGCCATCTGCCCTCTGGTGACCGAGGAGTCGGGGCAGAACCGGTCATTCGCAGGTGGATTGCAGCCGGTGGTGATCCCGATGGCGGCGATGGCTTCGATCCCGCCCTCGTGAGTATCCCCGTCATCATCTGTGAAGCTCCCGCCTGGCGGAAGGACGAGGAGCATCACCGAAAGGGCCAACGCAGGGAGGCGCATTCCAGCGGGGCTCAGTCCTGCTCCTCGGGTGGTTTCACCGGCGGGTCACCTGGCGGCGGGTAGGAGGGAGGCGTTGGCGCTGAGGCCTGGCCGAGGGGTTGCATGAGATCGTCGACACGGACGAAGAAGGCGGATGCCTCGCCTCGTGTCAATCTCCGATTCGGGCAGAATGAATCCGGTCCGCACCCCTTGGTGATCCCGGCAGCGGCGAAAGCGTTTATTGCCGATTCCGCCCAGTGTCGATTGTCATCCGAGAAGGCATCGGGAACATCGCGGGAAAGCCCCATGGCCCTGACTGCCATCGCAGCGAACTCGGCACGGGTCAGAAGCCTGTCCGGGCAGAACGCCCTTGGGGCGCAACCCCGGACAATGCCTTCGGCAGCGAGTCGGTTGATCGCATTCTGGAACGTGCTGTTCCCATCGTCTCTGAAGAAGTCCTTTGAGGTCGGAGGAAGGCCCATCACACGATGGAAGAAGGCGGCCGCCTCACCTCTTGTGATGGTGCGGTCCGGGCATGCCAGGCGGTACCCGCATCCGAACAGAAGCCCTCGTGCATGCAATTCGGTGAGGGCGGGCTTGAAGAGGCTCGAGCTGTCGTCCTTGAACGGGTCCATGCAACCGACACGGCCATGCGTCGACACCGCCACCTGATCTATGACCAGCGAGAGGCGATTCGGAGACGGCCAGTCTCCACCGAAGTAGACGTTGTGCCACATGTGGCGGATCCTGATATTCGCGTCGCCAGGGAACCGGTATGCGATGCCCTGCTCGCTGAATCTGAGCTTCCCGTCGAGCCAGCCGTGAAATGATCCATTATTGAGTGACGGGGCGTTCAGCCTGACGTGTCCTTCGATGCAATGCCAACGACCCTGCTCCAGTGAAGCCCCAGGCCACCAGAGATGCTCACCGCAGTCGCCCGGCTGCCTGGCGTGATAGAGATACGTCCCGATCGGGATTCGGCTTCCGGGCGCTCCTTCGGTCCCCGGGCTACCGAACAGGCCCCGAGCGGACCAGCCGGGCGAGCTCTCGGTCGGTGGGATGCAACCCCGTCCCGATGACGAATAGAGGCCGGCGAGCCCGGGGAGCTTGCCGACGAAGGCTGCGTTCCAGCTCAGCAGGCGGATGTGATATCGATACCAGGCTTCCGTTGGTGACGGTGCGAGCCTGTCGAGCGGGCCGAGACCGCGGAACCCTCCCTCGGGGATGACTACCTCCAAGCCATTGCCTGCGAAGCCACCGTTCGTGATGCTTGTGCGAGAAAGGTCGAGGGACCGGACGTCCACCATTCCCTCAGTCCAGGTGTCATCTTCGAAGCCGTTTTCGACAATGATCTCCCCGGCCGCCGGGAGGGCCCCACCCAGGGCCAGGGCCACAACAACGGTGACGAGCAGAGGGCCCGCTCTTCGGCTCATCGAGTCACCGTAGCGGCGATGGGTTTATTGAACGCCCTCAGTGGGTGGCGACCACGCGGTGAGAGGTGGGCGCAAATCCAATGTTCCGATAGTCTGGCGGCCTCATGCTTCGCAGGGTCCTTTCCGTCTTCCTCATGGCGCTGTTGCTCGTGCCGCTGGTCCCGGCGGGATCAGCCATGGCCCAGGAGCAGACGACCTTCACCCCGGAAGGAGAGCTCGCCACTTACTCGACGAGTGTGGCCCGGCTCCAGGAAGCCCTCAAGGACAAGAAGTTCTACCGCGGCTCCATAGACGGCATCTACGGTGCGCAGACCCAGCAGGCGGTGATGGCCTTCCGCAAGGAGATCGGCGCCAGCCGCTCATTCTCTTGGAGCGATTCGCACTGGGACGATCTCGAGCTCTATCAGGCCCCGTACACCAGGTTCGACGAGCCCGATCGGGTGGAGGTCAACCTGAGCAAACAGACCGCGCACCTGTACCGCGGTGGGGCTCTGGTTGCCACGTTCCCGATCTCCTCGGGCAACGGTGAGACCTATCACGACAATGCCGGGAACCTGAAGCGGGCGGTGACCCCCACCGGCGACTTCGAGATCTACCGCCATGCCACCGGTTGGTACGAGTCGACACTCGGTCTCGGGATGATGCTGAGCCCGTGGTTCTTCAACGGCGGTATTGCCCTCCATGGATCCCTCTCGGTACCGTCCGGGCCTGCGTCACACGGGTGCATTCGCCTGACCACCTGGGACAGCGGTTTCCTCGACAGGTACGCATTCAGAGGGATGCCGGTCCACGTCTATTACGCCGACGCGTCGCCCGTCTATGGCAGTGACGGGCCTTTCGCGGACGTGCC
>JBEVIF010000338.1:0-3358 GCA_040510795.1 Acidimicrobiia bacterium | reverse complement strand
CGACCACGGCCGAATGAAGCGAGTCTGTGGTGTAGACCGGCGCTGAACAACCCTCGACGTAGTGAACGTAGGCGCCTTCGTCGACGATGATCAGCGTCCGCTCAAACTGGCCCATGTTCTCGGAGTTGATCCGGAAGTAAGCCTGGAGCGGCTGATCGACGTGGACCCCTGGCGGGACGTAGATGAACGAGCCACCCGACCAGACCGCCGAATTCAGCGCGGCGAACTTGTTGTCGTTGGGCGGAATGATGGTCCCGAAGTACTCCTTCACGATCTCGGGGTAATCGCGGAGAGCAGTGTCCATGTCGGTGAAGAGGACGCCGAGCTTCTCCAGGTCTTCCCGATTTCGGTGGTAGACGACTTCGGACTCATACTGCGCGGTGACTCCTGCCAGGTACTTCCGCTCGGCTGCGGGGATGCCCAGCTTCTCGTAGGTGGCCTTGATCGACTCGGGGACCATGTCCCAGTCTTTCTGCTGCTCACCCGCCGGCTTCACGTAGTAATAGATGTCGTCGAAGTCGATCGTGTTCAGGGCTCCACCACCACCCCATTGGGGCATCGGCTTGCGCAAGAACCGCTGGTAGGCCTTGAGACGGAAGTCGAGCATCCACTCGGGCTCCTTCTTCATGGCCGACATCTCTCGGATCACGTCTTCGTCGAGACCCTTCCGCGGAGTGAAGGCATACTCGATGTCGTCCCGCCAGCCGAGCTGGTAGGCGCCGAGATCCAGGTCAACGGTGGCCACAGGCAATCACCTCGATAATTCGCTTCTACAGGCCTCTTAGGTAAACGGGACTATGGAGTCTCGAATTTCCACTATCCCGGTAGTGCGATTGTACCGGATAGGTATTACTGGCGAAACCGGGTCAGCTGCCGTCCATCATTAGGTTCGGACTATGCCGGTAATTGTGGTTGGCGCTGACACGCCGCAGGGTCGGGCGGTCGTAGAAGGGTTGGTGGAGCCGGGGCGGGAGGTCCGTGCCTTCGTCTCGGACCCGATTGTCGGTGCCGAGTTGAGAGAAATCGGGGTCAAGGTCGCGCTGGGGGACGTGTCCGACGACAGCCATATTCAGGGCTCATGCACCAATTGTTTCACGGCCGTCCTGGTCACTGAGGCTGCGCGCGATGGGCGAGAGCGCTCTTTCGCGGCGAACGAACGGCAGGTGCTGGAGGGCTGGGCTTCGGCCGCAGCCGCCTCAGGTGTCACCCGGGTGATCTGGATCCACGAAGGTGAGCCACCGCCTGTGCGGGTGAGGGAAGTACGAACGGTTTCCCCCGAGCACACCGACCTGGTCGGCGAGGTAGCGGCCCTGGACGATGCGCGTTTCCTCCCGTCATAGAGAGGTCAGGACAGCTTGGCGTCTCCGTAACGCATCCCCCAGTGGGCCATGGCTGCACGCAATTCCATGGCCCGCTCGTAGGCGTCCTTGAGGATCGGGTAGGGATCGACTTCCCCTCCTTCGTGGGCGAGCTCGAAATGAGTATGAGACCCTGTCCACTCTGCGTTCCCGGAGTCGCCGACGTAACCGATGTGCTGGCCTGCCTCGACATGACTTCCCACGTCCAGGCCCGGGACCAGGGTCATCGACCAGTCGGCCTGCCCATTGTCCGTGCCAGGATCATCGTTGTTCAGATGGATGTAGCGGGTCGACCATCCCGCCTCGTGCTGGATTTCGATGTACCTGCCGGCGCTGCCGTGGGTGTCGATCACGGTGACTATCCCTGCCGCCGCCGCGTAGACGTGTGTCAACTTGGGGGCCATCAGATCGTTGCCCTGATGACTGCGACCACCTGACCTGGCGGCACCGAATGTCGACGAGAAGACTGTCGATGGGGCGTCCTGAGGGAATTCGACGGCAAAGGGAGGGTTACTCGCGGCCTGGGCCGGGCTAGCCGAGACCATCGTGCCGACAACGAACAGCGCCGACAGCGTCAGAAAAGACGTGACCTTTCCTCGGGACGTCATTGAATCTCCTAGCAAGTTGGGGAAAACAAAACGAGGGACTTTCCTGGGGTCCCTCGCAGCCTTGAAACCCTATGAGGGCCCCGATTGCTATACCAACTCCGCGCGGAGAGTGACACGTGCGCGCGCAGCGCGCACGGGTGGTAGGCAGGCCCTTACAGGATCAACTGGAGCCTTGCTCGGTGGGTCTTGCCCGAACGCTGAATCGGAGACGTGACAGCGGGTCCCCGTCGACGGATATCACGAACGAGTAGGACCCCTCGCGCCCGAAGAGCAGGTTGTTGAACGTGAACGAACGGACGACGCCGAAGTCGGTAGGAGACGGCAGCTGACGCTGCACTGGCAGCTTGACCTGATGAGAGAGCGGCTTGGAGAGCAGCGGCGCTCCGTCAGCGTCCTGCAACTCGACCGACAGGTCGAGCACGTCCTCTCTCCATGACGTCGGGACCCTGAGTCGGAGACCGATGGCCATGCTCGGGTGGCGGGCCGGGAAGGACCTGACCCACAGCGTGTCCCAGCCACCACCGAGCACGAAGAGCTTGCCTCGCACCGCCTGCACCGCGTCGGCCAGTAGCGCCACATCGATGGTCGGGCCGATCGAGTCGGGGGCGCGATCCATGCGGGAACCTTATGCGGCCGGGGTTCGGTTCCGACACCCCTCTCCCCTATCGTTTCGGGCAGGAGGTTTCATGTCCCCAAGTCAGCAGCCCGCCCCCGCAACGGGGAAGCTCGGGATCCTCACCCCCGGGATGGGCGCAGTCGCCACCACGTTCATTGCGGGCGTTCTCGCCGCCCGGAAGGGCTATGCCCACCCGTTTGGCTCACTCACCCAGATGTCGCACATACGACTTGGCAAGAGGACGGACGAACGGAACCCGCTGATCAAGGATTTCGTGTCTCTCGCCGGGCTCGACGATCTCGAGTTCGGCGGATGGGATCCCTTTTCCGACGATGCGTACACCTCTGCGATGAAAGCGGGCGTCCTGGACCCCAGAGACATCGAAGGGATTGGCGACGAGCTGCGATCGGTCAAGCCGTACCCGGCGGTCTTCTCCAACCGCTGGGTGAAGAACCTCGATGGTGTCGACCAAGTGAACGATGCGGCCACCCACATGGATCTCGCCGAAGGCCTGATGGAGGACATCGACCGCTTCCGGGGCGAGAAGGCCGTGGACCGTCTGGTGATGGTCTGGTGCGGGTCGACCGAGGCCTACGAGGAGCCTTCCGAGGTCCACTCCGACCTGCAGACATTCGAGCAGGGCCTCAAGGACAACGACCCTGCCATCCGCCCGTCCCAGATCTACGCCTATGCCGCCCTCAAGATGAAGGTCCCGTTCGCCAACGGAGCACCAAACCTCACGGTGGACATCCCGGCCATGGTCGAGCTCGCCGAGC
>JBEVIF010000337.1:0-8493 GCA_040510795.1 Acidimicrobiia bacterium | reverse complement strand
ATCTCTGTCGAAGACACGTGTCTCCTCGATTCCTGAATCGTGTTCACCCACCTAACACGCACAACCGCGCTACTTGGTTTACTTGCGGCCGGCGCCCGGGTACGAAACAGGGCGGTGTGAAATAGATTGGGATTGGTCATGGATCTGAATCGACTCACCGAAAAATCGCAGCAGGCGCTTTCCGAAGCCCAGTCGATCGCGATCCGGCTCGGTCACACCGAGGTCGACGGCGAGCATCTTCTCCTCGCCCTTTTGACGCAACCAGAAGGCCTGGTGCCTCGTCTCATCTCGCAAGCCGGCGGCGAGCCCGCACGTCTCGCCGGCGATATGGAGGCGGATCTCGCCAAGCGCCCGAGTGTCAGCGGATCTGGCGTTTCACCCGGAGAGATCCGGGTGACGCAACGCTTGGCCAGGCTGCTGGACACGGCAGAGAGGGAGGCAACACGTCTCAAGGACGAGTACGTGTCGGTGGAGCATCTCATCATCGCGTTTCTCGGTGAGGCAGACACCGCCGCCAAGCGCGCCCTCACCGAGCAGGGCATCACACGGGATCGTTTCCTCGAATCATTGACCGCCATCCGGGGCAACCAGCGGGTGACTTCGGCAACACCAGAGTCGGCGTACGAGTCGCTGGAGAAGTATGGCCGGGACCTGGTCGCAGACGCTCGGAGCGGGAAACTCGACCCCGTGATCGGGCGCGACACCGAGATTCGCCGGGCCATCCAGATCCTTTCCAGGAAGACCAAGAACAACCCGGTCCTCATCGGTGACCCGGGAGTGGGCAAGACCGCCATCGTCGAGGGCCTGGCCCAGCGCATCATGCGAGGCGACGTCCCCGAAGGGCTCAGGGACAAGACGGTGTTCGCCCTCGACATGGGATCTCTGATCGCCGGCGCCAAGTACCGGGGTGAATTCGAGGAGCGCCTAAAGGCCGTCCTCGGAGAGGTGAAGGCAGCGGAGGGTCGGATCCTGCTATTCGTCGACGAGCTTCACACGGTCGTCGGTGCCGGTGCGGCCGAAGGGGCGATGGACGCCGGGAACATGCTCAAGCCGATGCTGGCCCGTGGCGAGCTCCACATGATCGGGGCCACCACACTTGCCGAGTACCGAAAGCACATCGAAAAGGACGCGGCGCTGGAGCGGCGATTCCAGACGGTGCTGGTCGACGAGCCAACCGTCGAGGACGCCATCTCGATCCTCCGCGGTCTGCGAGAGCGCTTCGAGGTGTTCCATGGCGTCAAGATCCAGGACTCGGCGCTCGTCGCTGCGGCCGTCCTCAGCCATCGGTACATCACTGACCGATTTCTTCCCGACAAGGCGATCGACCTCGTCGACGAGGCATGCGCCATGCTGCGCACCGAGATCGACTCCATGCCCGCCGAGCTCGACGAGCTCACCCGGCGGGTGACCAGGCTCGAGATCGAGGAAGCTGCGCTCAGCAAGGAGAAGGACGCCGCCAGCAAGAAGCGGCTGGAGGAGCTGCGTAGGGAGCTGGCCGACTTGAAGACCGAGGCGGCGGCGATGCGCGGGCAGTGGGAGTCGGAGCGGCAGATCCTGAGGGACGTGCAGGAGCTTCGCGCCTCGATCGAACGCGTGCATCGGGAGACCGAGGAGGCCGAGCGGAATTACGACCTCGACCGAGCTGCCCAGCTGCGCCATGGGGACCTTCCCGACCTGGAGCGCGAGCTGAAGCAGATGGAGGAGAACCTGGCCGCCGAACAGGGTCAGCACCGCCTCCTGCGCGAGGTCGTGACCGAGGAGGAGATCGCCGGGATCGTGTCACGGTGGACCGGCATACCTGTCAGCCGACTCCAGGAGGGCGAGCGCGAGAAGCTCTTGCGACTCGACTCGATCCTCCACGAAAGGGTTGTCGGTCAGGACGAGGCGGTCCGCCTCGTGGCCGACGCCATCATCCGTGCCCGTTCAGGGATCAAGGACCCTCGCCGACCCATCGGCTCGTTCGTGTTTCTCGGTCCGACCGGGGTTGGGAAGACCGAACTGGCCAAGGCACTGGCCTCAGCTCTGTTCGACAGCCAGGAGAACATGGTCCGCATCGACATGAGCGAATACCAGGAGCGGCACACCGTGAGCCGCCTGGTCGGGGCGCCTCCGGGGTATGTCGGGTACGAGGAGGGGGGGCAGCTGACCGAGGCGGTTCGAAGGAAGCCCTACTCGGTGGTGCTCCTCGACGAGATCGAGAAGGCCCATGCGGACGTGTTCAACACGTTTCTCCAGGTGCTCGACGACGGGAGGCTCACAGATGCACAAGGGAGGACGGTCGATTTCCGGAACACGGTCATCATCATGACATCGAACATCGGCTCCCAGTATCTGCTGGAGGGAATCACGCCGGCGGGCGAGATCAAGCCGGAGGCGAGAGAGATGGTCACCGGCGAGCTACGTCGCCATTTCAGACCCGAGTTCCTCAATCGGGTCGATGATGTGGTGCTGTTCAAGCCACTGACACTGGAGGAGATCGAGAGGGTCGTCGACCTGATGCTGGACGACGTGAGGAACCGGCTCGCCGAGAGGAACACGAAGCTAGAGGTGAGCGCCGCCGCAATGGAGTTCATCGCCGAGCAGGGCTTCGATCCGATCTATGGAGCTCGACCGTTGCGACGCTTCATCTCCCACGAGCTGGAGACCCGCATCGGTCGTGCTCTGATCGGTGGGGAGATCCAGGATGGCGCCACGATCAGGGTCGATCTGGTCGAAGACGATCTGGTGGTGGAGTTCGAGAACCCTTCCGGGGCAGCAGCCAACGAGGACTGACCTCTGCGGAGCATGGCATCTCGATCGGGGCTTGGACGGGATCACTGGTAGGGTGGTGTCTCAAAGCGGCCTCGGTGCCAGTCTTTCGTTTCCCGCAGAGCTCATTGATGCAGCTCTCCGTATCCGGCGAATTGCTGTGGCTCAACAACAGCCGACGCATTCACCGGTCGTTCACATCACGGAGATCTGTATGAAACAAAGCCAAGCGAACCTCTCTTCGATCGGATTCGTCAGCACCTATCCACCTACCGTTTGCGGTCTGGCCACCTTCACCGCAGCGTTGCGCGGCGCGATGGCAGACGGGCGCGGATCTGAGGAGGGTCTCGAGGTGGTGAGTCTCGGAGACCGCAGGCTCGATAATTCACGACCCGAAGTCATGCTGCAGCACGTCAACGGTGATCGATCCTCCTTGAAGCAGGCGATTCGAATCCTCAACCGCCACGACATCGTCTTCTTCCAACACGAGTACGGGATCTATGGCGGGCCTGACGGCGCCGAGATACTCGACTTCATCTCCGAGGTGGAGGTCCCAACGATCGTCACGCTGCATACCGTGCTCGACCAGCCGACGCTGAGACAGAAGTGGATTCTCGAGAGGATCGTCGACCTGGCAGGGCAGACGATCGTCATGAGCGACACAGCCGTGCGCCGCTTGCGGGACAGGTACGACCTCGACCCCGACAGAGTGACCATGGTTCCCCATGGGGCGATGCCCGGACTGGCTGTTCCGAGCGAGGCCAGTGGGCCGCGACCGGTCGCCCTGACCTGGGGGCTGATCGGGCCGGGGAAAGGCCTGGAAACAGCTCTCGACGCCTTCGCCCGGGTGAAAGACCTGCAGCCACTCCCACGGTATGTGATCCTCGGCAAGACCCATCCCAAGGTGCAGGCCTCCCAAGGTGATTCCTATCTGGATGGTTTGAAGGCGAAGGCGCACGCGCTGGGTCTCGAAGATGTCGTCGAGTTCGACAACCGGTATTTGGATACCGATTCCCTCGCTGTGGAGATCCGACAGGCCGACGCCGTGCTTCTGCCCTATGAGTCCACAGAACAGGTCACATCGGGGGTTTTGGTCGAGGCCCTGGCCGCCGGGAAACCTGTGATCGCAACGGACTTCCCCCACGCGGTGGAAATGCTCGGCACCGGTGCCGGCGCCCTTGTCCCCCACTCCGATCCCGAAGCGATGGCGACCGCCTTGCGTAGCATCTTTTCGGAGCCTGGGGTGGCGGCTCGAATGGCGGCGATGGCAACTTCAATCGGTTCGACCCTCCACTGGCCGGTAGTGGCCGATCGGTACGAAGCCATTGCCTCCACACTCGTCGAGCGCCAAGCCTTCGTGGCCGGGTACTCCTCCGGGCGGCGTGCCGAGGGACTCGTCAAGGTCGGGTGAACATGGCAAGTCGGTCGCCGGTGTTCGCCGGCGCTGGCATCCTTCAAGTCGTCGAGGCCCTCCCGGCACCGCGTTTCCAACACCTGCGGCGGATGACAGACCACGTGGGTCTCTGGGAGCACGCCCGGTACACGACCCCGCGACCCGAGCATGGTTATTGCACAGACGACAACGCTCGCGCCCTGATCCTGCTCAGCCGTGAAATCGATCCGTCTGCCGAGCTCATCGGGTTGGCCCGCGTCTATTTTCGGTTCGTGGCCGACGCAGCACTTCCCCAAGGCGGTTTCCACAACAGGCGAGGAGCGGACGAGTCGTGGGCCGACGAGATCGGATCCGACGACTCACAGGGTCGGGCCATCTGGAGCCTGGGCTCAGCTGCCCGACTGGGACCGGAGGAATGGATGCGTAGGGCGGCGCTGGGATTGTTCCATCAGCAGGAGGGGTTCGGGTCGACGTCGCCACGAGCCAACGCTTTCGCGATTCTGGGGGCGTCCGAGGTGCTCGCCGGAGACCCGGAGAATGCTGTGGCCAGGACGGCACTCACACAGTGGGCCCGTGGTCTCCACGTCTCCGATGACCCCGGATGGCCCTGGCCCGAGCCGCGGCTTGCCTACGACAACGCGCGAATCCCCGAAGCCCTGATCGCCGCCGGCATCTCACTTGGAAATGACGGCCTCGTCGAAGCCGGCCTTCGGCTGCTCGAATGGCTGGTGACGATCGAAACCCGCGACGACCACTACAGCTTCGCGCCAGTCGGCGGCTGGGAATGGGGCGAGCCCCGGCCCGGCTATGACCAGCAACCGGTGGAGGCGGCGGCCATGGCGGATGCCTGCACCCGGGCCTGGCTACTCACGGGTGACGGCAAATGGAGGGACGCGGTGTTGAGAGCTGCCCGTTGGCTGCTCGCCGACAATGACGGCGATGTGGTGCTCTACGACTTCGAAACCGGCGGGTGCTGCGATGGCCTGGCCGTGAAAGGGCCGAACATGAACCAAGGTGCGGAGTCGACTCTCTCCGCATTGAGCACGCTGCAACAGGCGCGAAGGGTCGTCTAGCCATTGAATTGATCGGTCGGGCAGTTGTCCTCGACGGTGTACTCCTCGCCGGAGCGCTGATAGGAGTAGAGGCAATCAGGTGCGCCGATCTGGACGTCGAGCGTGAAGATGTCCTTGTCCCAGTTGTACGAGCCGTCCCCGGTGAGGGTCAGGCCATCCATGAAGGCGCATTCCTCGAGGATGAAACCGTCCGTCGCCTCCTCGGCGATGAACGTGATGACTCCACCCTGGTTACAGCCGGCGGGCATGTCGGTGACGGTGTCCCACCAGTAGTACTCGGGCATGTAGAAGATCTCGAACTCGACTGAGTCCAGCATCGTCTCGGCGCTGTCGAACTCATCGACGGAGATCGGGAGCAGGGTTATGTAATACCCGACGACATCTCCCTCGCATTCAGTCACGGCGGGCGCGGTGCCCTCCAGGATGAAGCCGGTGACAGCGTCGTCCGGGCACTCGTTGCCCCGTCCGAAGATGACATGTGGCCCACCTTGCTGGCTGATCAGGTGCCCGTCCTCGAGACGGCCCGAGACGTCGACTCCCTGCTGGTACGGGGTGGCGGGGTCCGCGGTCGCTCCCAACACCACCGTGGGCGTTCCCGGTGCGACCAGAGCCTCCGGGCGCGTCGCATCCTCCCTGGCGTTGGGCCAGAAGGCACAGGGAAGATCCCCGAAGAACAGGATGCCCAGCCTTGCCGGGTTGAGATCGGCGCCCGCCGTGAAGAATGCCTGCGCTTTCTCATCCGGCGTGGAGCCGGGATAGTGATAATCGAGGCATTCGACTCCATAGAAGATGGCGTCCGAATAGGTCGGGTCTTCGAGCACGGCCTCGGTCTCGACGTCGATGCCGAGGCTGAGATAGAGGAGCCTGAGCAATGGCACCAAGTCGCCGCGGCTGCTGTGGGCCGCCAGAGCGCGCAGGAACATCATCCGGTCGTCCTCGGAGTACATCTGCCCGCTGGCCACCACCTCGAGGTCTCCGAGCCCGAAGGTGCGCTCCTCGAACCCACCGCTGGGCAAGGGGAATTGCGCCGTGAGCGGGCCCTCGGCCAGTAACGCGAGGAGCTGGTCGTAGGCCTCGTCCGGGGCGACGCCCAGGTCGGACGCGCAGAACTCGTCCTCTGCGCAATAGTCGAGCGTCGATTGGAGTGTGTCCCCGAAGGCCGTTGCCTGCTCATCGAAGAAGTCGAACGCCTCCAAGGTGAGGTCGACTGTCCCGTCGAGGATCAATCGGGCGACTCGGTCTCCGTAGGCGGCGGCATAGGTCTGGGATACCTGGGTGCCGTAGCTCTCCCCGTAGAGGACGATCTGCTCGTAGCCGAACGTGTTCCGAAAAACCTCGAGGTCCTCGACGACTTGATCGGTCCCCAGATAGGGGAGCATCTCCGGGTCGCCCATTTCTGCAACTCAATCATCGGCGAACGTCGAGGCGGCCGATGTGAGCTCCTCCTGGTCGAAGCCGAGAGCTGTCGTGGCGTCGACCCGGTAGTAGGCCCCGGCCGCCTGCGGGCAGCTGAGCCCACCTGACATCGCTACTCCCCGCTGATCGAAGAAGACGACGTCATACGACTCGGGAATCGCCGGGTCTAGAGCGTCGGTGTACGAGTCGGCCACGGCGATCCCGGAGCTGCCCGGGCCGCCGGTGGCGGTTATGAAAGCACCGAGTCTTTCCCCGGTGGCAGGGAGCACGGCAAATGTCACGGGAATGGTCCGCTCGTCGGCGGCATCGAAGTGATTCATCGGCATGTCGAGCGTCACACAGCTGAACTGGGAGTCGGGGCAAAGGCTCGCGTCGAGGTCCTCGAGAAGTTGATCGGTAGCGGGTCGTGCGATCGTGGCCGTCGGGACGGGCGTGGTCGTCGTGGCAGTCGACTGGGTCGTCGTCGTGGTCCCGGACCCGGCATCCGACGTGCACGCAGCCAGAAGCAACAAAACCCCGACGCGACTCCACCTCCGCATCGGCGGCAGCGTACGCCGCCCGATACGGTGTCAACCATCTTGTCAGATGGCCTCAAACGATTCGAAGAATGCCGGACACTTCACCGATAGATGACTGGCCCAGCCATATCTCAGGTAGCGACGTGAGCGGCGAAGCGAGGCGTCGCCAGAGGTTCGATGCTCTGTTCGAGGCCCACCGACTCGATATCGCTTCGTATTGCAACTGGCGAACCTCGTCGAGGGCCGACGCCGAGGACGCAGTGGCAGAGGTCTTCCTGGTGGCCTGGCGAAAGATCGATCTGGTTCCACCGGGCGACGCTGCTCGGGCGTGGCTGTACGCCACAGCCCGCAGGGTCACGGCTAACACGAGGCGGTCGCTGCATCGCCGGGATGCTCTCGAGGATCGCATCTCACAGGAGCGCTTCGTCGATGGTTTGCAGTCGAATGTGTTGCCCGCCGAGGAGAACGTGGTTCACGAGGCGCTGGCGATGCTGAGCGAGCGTGATCGAGAGGTACTGCTCCTGGTGGAGTGGGAGGGCCTTCGCCCCGCCGAGCTGGCCGAGGTGCTCGAGTGCCAGGAAGTGACAGCTCGGGGTCGGCTTCACCGTGCCCGCCTCCGCTTCCGCGAGGCCTTCGAAGCGATCGAACTGACACAGATGACCTCACGAAAGGCGAAATCATGAACACCACGGACAGTCTCGACGCCCTTCGACGTGCCAATCCGCGTCACAAGCCAGATTTTCTCGAGTCGGCCGTCGATCTCACCCGCAAGGCCGGGCACTCGCCTTCCAGACCCGCGCTCCGGCGATGGCCGGTCGTTGGGATACCTGCCGTGGCCACCGTGGTCGTCGTCGTGGCGACGCTCATCGCAGTCGGTTCCCCGGTGGGACCGCTGGTGGTTTCACCTGCCGAGGCCATGCAGCAAGCTGTGGTCGCGAGCGCCTCGGCGGCCGAGAGCTCGGGCACGGTCGTACTCGAGATCACCCAGGACGGTGACCTGTGGGTGGGCAGGACGCTTCGCTGGAACGGAACGGATCTGTCGATATCTCCAAACGAGACCTCACCGGCAGGGAAAGGCGGACTTCTGGTCGTGGACGGAATCATGTACGGCCCCAACCCCGAGGTCGCCGATGGCTGGATCGAGATGGGCTCGCCGGACAGCGTGGACCCGGACTCCGGTACGACGCCGGACGAATACCTGGCGGCGATTGGCGAGGACGTTGGCGGGGCCACCATGCAGCGGATCACCGGTGAGATGACTGACCCCACCACCAGCCAGACCGAGGACGGATCCACCATCTACACCGGGAAGGTGCCGGCAGGTGCCCTGGCCCGCGAGACCGGC
>JBEVIF010000336.1:0-3340 GCA_040510795.1 Acidimicrobiia bacterium | reverse complement strand
TCGAGGTCAGGACCAGGGCGAGGGTGAACTCGTTCCAGGCCTCCCGGAAAGCCAGAGCGGCGATGGTGATGGTGGCTGGGGCGGCCAGGGGAAGAACCACACCTCGGAGACGCTGCCAGAGCGTTGCCCCGTCGACGCTCGCTGCCTCCTCGATGTCACGTGGTATCTGCTGGATGAAACCGACCAGGAGCCACACGGCCAGCGGTAGGAGCGTCCCCGTATAGACGAAGATCAGCGTGGTCAGCTTGTCCAACTGCCCCGTCTCCGCCGCCAAGCGATACAGAGGAATCATCGTGCCCAGGCTGGGAACGAGCCGGGGGAGCAGCACCAGGAGCAGTAGGAGGTGCCTGCCCCGGAACCGGAACCGGGCGAAGGCGTAGGCGGCGGGGACGGCCAACAAGATGGTGAGCAGGGCGGTGCCGAATCCGACGATCACGCTGTTCCAGAAAGCGGACCGGAAGTTGGGGTCGGCCAGGACCTGCTGGTAAGCCTGGATGGTCGGGTTCTCGGGGATGAGGTTGTAATTGGCGAACGTCTCGCCTTTGGTCTTGAAGGAGACCGAGATGGTGACCAGGAACGGGATGACGGTCCACAGCACCAACCCGAGCAACGGCAGAGACAGCACCAGCCGGCGAACCCATCGGCCCCGACGTGACAAGCCGGCGGCGCTGGAGCCCCGCACCTTGGGCCCCGCATCCTGGCGCGCCGTGGTGCCCACCATCAGAGAGCGACCTCGTAGCGCCGTGACACCCGGACGTAGGAAAGAGTGAGCAGCGCGTTGAGCACCAGGATGAAGGTGGCGATGGCCAGTGCCCGGTTGAACTCCAGTGATCTGAACGCGGTCAGGTACATGTCCATGGCGAGAGTGGTGGTGGCATTGAGCGGCCCGCCCCCGGTCAACGCCAGGACCACACCCAACCCGGTGAGCGTCGAGTAACTCAGCCAGACGGTGCTGATCACGATCTGGGGCGTGAGCAGCGGCATGGTGACGTATCTCGCCCGGGTCCAGCCGGTGGCGCCATCGACGAGCGCCGCATCGAGGTACGACCTGTCGATCGTCATCAGCCCGCCGAGGAGGAGGAGGATCGTCAACGGGAGATCGGTCCAAACCTGGGCGAAGATGACCACCAACATCGCTGTCACCGGCTGGGACAGCCAAGACGGCCCGTCGATCCCGATCTGGCCGAGCAAGCCGTTCACCAGGCCGAACTGGGAGTTGAACAGAATACGGAACATCAAGGCGGCGGCCACATTCGAGATCAGGTAGGGGCCGAGCGAGATCGACCTCAGGAATCGTGCCCGCCCGACCACCTGGAACAGGGCGAAGGCGAAGAGCAGCCCGAGGGTGGTCCCGACGATCAGACAGCCTCCGACGAAAATGAAAGTGCGAATCAGGGAGCTCCAGAACATCTCGTCCTGAAACATCTCGGCGTAGTTCTGCAGGCCGACCCACTCCTCTGGAGCGCCGAGGATCTCGGGCCGGAACAGGCTCTCCCAGACGCCGTACAGCACGGGGAAGGCCAGAACCGCCGCAACGACGATGATCGTTGGCAGTGAGAACAGATACGGAGTCGACCGCCCCTGGCCGAGCATGATGCTGTTGTTGGGGTCGGACGGACGCGGCTCCCGTTTTCGGCGGGCCCGCTCGGCGAGCGCCGTCATGTGTCCACTCTCAGTCCTCCAGCCGGCCGCAGACGCGCCCGCCCCGGCTGAGCGGGACGGGCACGCAGGTCATAGGTTGATGTTCCGGCCTATAGCTCGTCGAGTTGTGGTTGATACTCGTCGGCCAACTCTTGAGCGGTCTTGTCGGTGCCCACCACGATCTCGCCGAACATCTGCTCCAGCACGGCTTCGACATCGCCACCGTTGAGCGCGGCCGGGACTGAAGCGCTTCCGGCGTACGCCTCCCGGAGCTGATCGGTGAAGAACGGCCAGATCTCATCCAACCGGGGGTCGGCGAGGTGTCTCGAGTTGCGCATCGGCACCGACCCATTGGCCGCCGCATCGACCAGCGTCTCGTTGACATAACGCATAGCGAGGCCAGCCTCGTACGGATGCTCGGTGCCGCTGGTGAGGAACCAGGTCCGGGCGTTCGAGATCTGGTGGCCGTCTATCTGAGCACCGGTCTGTGAAGCCGGGACGGGGATAACGCCCCACACGGTCTCATAATCGAAGCCGGGCTCCTCGCCAAGGTCGCCGGCCACCGTGAAGCCGTCGAGGATCATCGCAGCGTCCTGAGCCAGGAAGACGCCTCGCGCCTGGTCCTCGTCCCAGCTGATGGCGTCCGGGGGCATGAGACCCTCTTCAGCGGCAGTCAGGAACCACTCCAAGGTGTAGATGCCACCCGGCGACTGCAGGTCGGGGGTCGCGCCCTCGAAGGGAGCGCCCGCGGCGCTGAGGAAGGTCTTGAACAAGGTGACGCCGGTGGTCGGCAATGCCTGCACGGTGAGCGGGATCCCGTCCGGCCGGGCTGTCTTGGCTGCCCGTAATGCCTCGAGGACGCCGTCGAGAGAGTCGATGGTCGACGGGTCGACCCCGGCCTCTTCCATCCACGGGACGTTGAAATAGAAGATGTCGAAGTTGGCGGTCAGGGACGAACCCAGAGTCTGCCCTTCGAGCAGGTTCTCCTCCCAGGCGATGGGCAGGATGTTGGCGAACTCGTCGGGATCCTCCTCCTCCCAGGTGGCCATTTCCTCATCGAATGGCATGACCAACCCGGCCGCGTTGTAGGCCTCGATCAGGAAGGTGTCGTCCTGAACGAGGTCGGGCATCGGCTGATCGGCGTCCTGCATGCGCTGCAGCTGCTGGAGGATGTCGTCGTTCGCCTGGACGTCCAGGGTCACGTGGATCTCTCCCTCATGCCGCTCGTTGAATGCGTCGTAGTTGTCCGGGGGGGCATACCAATCACGAGATGCCCACACCAGGAGCTCGACGGGCTCGCCACTGGCTTCTCCGCTGGTGCCCCCTGTCGTGGTGTCGGTCGATTCGCCACTGTCACAGGCGGCGAGAACCAGCACCATCGCCAGGAACAGCGACCCGAACCGGACAGCTCGTCTTGATTGCGACTTCATCCCTGGTCCTCCTCCGTGGTACCTGAATGTGTTGCCTGGCGGGTTGGACTCGCCATCCTGCAATATACGTGATGCACGATATCCGTGCCGAGTCGAGCAGGGAATGGCGACCGCTAGGCAAATACCTCGGTTGGAATCGAGCTCCTGGCGACGATCAGGAGAAGAACTCGGTGATCGCCGCGGTGTCGTCGGAGAAGGCCCAGCGGTGGGTGACTTTGCCGTCGCGAATGTGATAGATCTCGGCCACTCGGTAGTCGAGGGTCCGTCCA
>JBEVIF010000335.1:0-3549 GCA_040510795.1 Acidimicrobiia bacterium | reverse complement strand
GCCTCGTCCAAGCTCCCTCGGGCGATGGCCGCCTCCAGTGCGACGGTCTTGAATGTGGCTTCCACCTGCGGGTCGTCGACCTGGCCGATCAGCCCTTCTACCTCCGCTTCGAGCCGATCGACCGCGTCCAGGTCTCCGCGCCAGGACGCCATCACCAGCTCGGTGGTTGCGGTGTATACCCGAGCCGCCGGGGGCGGCTGGTCTCTGGTGAGTGGATTGGCGAGGACTTCCTCTGCCTTCTCGAACTCCCCGAGTGCCGCGAAGGCGAACGCCATCTGGCCAACCTGGAACAGCAATAGTGAGCGATCGCCGAGGCGCTGGGCGGTTCGATGTGCCTCTTCGCCCACGGCGAGACTCGCTGCATCGTCGAGACCGACAAGGACGTACGCGAGGTTGTTCTGTCCCCGGGATACGGTGCGGCCAAGATCGTGCTCCTCGGCCAAGGCGATGGCGCCTTCGATGATGATCCTGGCCTCGTATAACCGCCCCAACTGCCCCAAGACGGTTCCTTTGGTGATCAGCGCATCGATCGTCTCAGGCACCCACCCGAGCTTCTCGGCTGCGGCGAGCGCCCGGTCTGCTGCTTCGAGCACTCCTGTCTTCTGGCTCAGCATCAGACTGCGGGCGTACACCACTGCCGCTCTAACGAGCTCCGGATCCGAGCCCAAACCGTCCTCGACGAGGGGCCGAAGCAACTCGACCGCCCGCTCGGGCTGGTTGTTCTCGGCCAGGCCCAGGGCGAATGCCCCGGTCACCCGGGTCAGCGAAATCTGATCCCCCGTTTGGCGGTAGTGATCCATCGCCTGGACCGCATGTCGCTCGGCTCTCTCGAGGTCAGCCATGCGCCCTGACGCCTCGATGACCATCTCCCAGAATGGGGCACGCGCCTCGTCGCTGTCGGCGATCTCCAGGGCGCTCTCCGAGATCAGCACAACCTGCTGATGAGACTTCAGGTCGGCGGCGCGCACTGCGGCGAGCGCCATGGAAAGCAGAGCCCGATCCCGAATCGCGTCCCTCGCCTCGCCTACTGGCGAGGCTTCAAGGGCCTGCAGGTAGTGTCCGGCGACGATCCCGGCTAGCTCAGGGTCGTCCTGGCTTTCCAGGTGCTCTGCAACGGCGAGGTGCCGGGTCCGCCGGGCCTCCCGGCTCAGCCGGCCCAAGGCGACATCGCGGATCAGGCCCTGGAGGAACCGATACTGGCCTCGCTCCACCGCCCGAGGGTCACGTACTGGCTCGATCAGCTCTCTCCGGCTCAGCGAATGTAGATGCTTTTCGATGTCGGCTGTGTCCTGTCCGGTTAGAACCGCGAGACCGGTGACGTTGAAGGTCTGTCCGAGCACGGCGGCATCCTGGATGAGTGCCTTATCTTCAGTACTTAGCCGGTCGAGGCGAGCGCCGATGACGGCCTGGAGGGATTCCGGGATGACCACCTGGGTTAAGTCGCCGACGACCCGATATTCGCCGGCTTCGCCGGCCAGCTGCCCTTGAGCGAGCAGGCCTCTCAGCAGCTCGACTGCATAGAGGGGCATGCCTGCGGCGCGCTCCACGATGGCCTCGGCAGATGTCTGTGGGATTCCGGGAACGGTGCCTTGTACCAACGTGAGCATGTCCTCGGTCGACATTGGACCGAGGGTGATGGAGACGACTCCCTGGCGACCAGCGCCCCAGGATGGCTTTAGTTCCAGGAGGTCGGGGCGGGCCTTTGTGACGATGAGGATCGGTCGATCCCGCCACCAGTCGGTCAGATCTTCCACGAAGTCGATCAACGCCGAATCCGCCCAGTGCAGGTCCTCGAACACGAGCACGGTGGTTCCAAGATCCGACACGGCCTCGAAGAACGCCCGTACCGCGGCGTCGAGCTCGGAGCGGTCCCCCGGCGCCTCACCCTCGCCGAGGACCGCTGCCAATCGCGGTCTCATCCAGGCTCGGTCCCCGGCGTCGGACACATACGTCTGGAGAGTCTCGTCGAGGCGGTGTGCGACGGTCTCGACGTCGTCGCCTTCTGCGATTCCGGCGCGTCCCTTGATCATCTCCGACATAGCCCAGAAGGTGACACCCTCGCCATAGGCAGGCGAGCGGCCCTCGTGCCAGTAGATGTCGTCGACCAGGCCATCGATGTACTTCTCGAACTCCCACACGAGCCGCGACTTCCCGATACCGGCCTCCCCAACCAGGGAGACCAGCCTGGCCTTCGATTCGGTCCCCACCGCGTCGAGCAGATCCTTGAGCAGGCGCAACTCATTGGCCCGCCCAACAAATGGGGGCTCGAGGGACTCGGCCTTGCCACGTCCGGCCCGCTCGGAGAGGACTCTGGTGGCGTGCCAGGCCGCCACCGGAAGAGCCTTGCCCTTGAGGCTCTGCGGTCCGACCGCTTCGAAAGCGATGGAGCGGTGCGCCGCTTGCTGTGTGCTGTCACCAACCAGCACGGTTCCGGGTTCGGCGATCGACTGAAGGCGTGACGCGGTGTTCACCAGGTCGCCGGTTACGAATCCCATGCGATCGTCGTTGGGGCCGACCGCGGCCTCACCGGTGTGGGCCCCAACCCTGAGGCCGAGGTCGGGTGCGCCGACGTCGGCGGAGAGCTTGGCCACGATGTCGATGAGCTCGAACCCGGCCCGGATGGCGCGTTCGGCGTCGTCCTCGGTCGCTGTCTCGGCACCCCACACTGCCATGACGGCGTCCCCTATGAACTTCTCGATGATCCCTCCGAACAGTTGGATCACCCGCCGGCTCTGGTCGAAGTAACTCGTCTGGAAATCCCTCACCTCCTCGGCATCGCGACCCTCCGAGAACTCGGTGAACCCGGTCAGGTCGGCGAAGAGGACCGTGACCAAGCGGCGCTCGGCCGTGACTGTCGCAGAGAGTGGGATTTGCGCCCCGGCCAGCGAAGTCCCGCATTGGCCGCAGAAATTCGTCCCCGGCTCGTTCGATGCGCCACAGGTCGAACAGGTGATGGCTAGGGGATTGCCACAATGCCCACAGAATCTGTTATCGACCGGGTTTTCAGTGTTACAGGCGCTACAGATCACGTTTGCGCACGTTACAGGTAGCGGCGCGCTTGACCAGGGCCGGATATCATCGTGGCACCGTCCATCGAGGAGAAGCCTTGGCCACCAAGCAAGAGAAAATGGAGTTGCTGGGTGGGGTGCCCTTTCTCAGCGATCTGAGCAAGAGAGACTTGAACAAGGTGCTCGATATCGCCAAACCGACGGTTCATACCGAAGGCGCTGAAGTCATGACCGAGGGTCGCGGGGGAGTCGGTTTCCACTTGATCACCGACGGCAAAGCCAAGGTCCAGCGAGGGGGTAGGACGGTGGCGACCCTTGGGCCCGGCGAGTTCTTCGGTGAGATGGCATTGGTGGATGACGGCCCCAGGTCGGCCTCGGTGTTGGCTGATACCGACCTGACGACCCTCGTGATATCGAAATGGGAGTTCCGGCCGCTGGTGAAGTCTCACCCCGAGTTGGCCTGGAAGCTGATCGAGCACCTGGTGGTTCGGCTGCGGGAGGAGCAGACCGGTCGCGACTTGCTCGTCTGTTAGTCGAGGTC
>JBEVIF010000334.1:0-3969 GCA_040510795.1 Acidimicrobiia bacterium | reverse complement strand
CCGGTGGCGTTGAGGAGGGCGATGGCGTGTTCGTCATTGGCGACCACGTCGTGGACCGACCCGTCGATCTCCCAAAGACCAGCCTGCTCCTCCATGTGGGCCAGCAAGGCGGCCTTGCCGACTATCGGCTCATCCCGGCCGATCTCCCACCATTCGACGTCATCGTCAATGCCGTTGGCGTAGTCCTCGATCTCACCTTCGAAATATTGGCGCACCAGCGCCGCGTTGGGATGGTCTGCCATCCGGGCCTCCTTCGTCCGGCCGCTTCCGGCACAAACATACGCCTCGGCAGGTTGCCAATGATTGGCCGCAGTAGACCCTGATCAACGACAGCGCGGCGGCGTAGCCTGATACCGCGCACGGACAGGGGGACATGACCGGAGGCACATCGCTTTGGGGAACCACCTACTTCCTGGCGCTGTTCGCCGCGATTCTGGCCCTTCCCACCAGCTGGTTCCTCTTCCGTCGCTACAGGCGGTCGATCCTCCGGCTGATGAACGAGCGGTCTTCTGGCGATCAGATGACGGAGGACGTCGGTCCGATCCTCGACCACCCCAGGCCCACAGCCTCACCGCACACCGACGTCATCGAGGCAGGGATGCGAAGGAACGTGATCGTGGTGGTCATCGTTGCACTCGTCTCCGCGTTCGCCTTCGCCGCGTTGTTCCTGATCTGGAACGAAGTCGGCCTCTCAGTATGGCGGCTCTCGACCTTCGGCATTCTCTACTCGTGGCCGGCGGTGATCGGAGTCTGGATCGTCACCGGAGGGCGGCGACGATGGGTCCTTACCTCCCTGGCCGTGTACTTCGTCTCGCTGGTTATCGCCGTGACCGTTGCCGGCGGCTCATGGGACGTGCCGGCGCAGTTGTTCCTGTTCAGCCTGGTCCCCACCGCGGCGATCATCGGGTTCCTCTCGCGCCGCTTTCGCGGTGTGGGCGCCTTGGTGCTCGGCACGATGATGCTGGCCCTGGCCGGCTCTCAAGCCTTCGCTTTCACCGTTTTCGGTAACGAGGTCTTGATCACGGCTTGGGCCGAGATCCTCACTGCGCTCGGTGTGACCAGCGGCATGGTTGCGTGGTTGGGATTGATTGGGGTGGGGTTCGTCTTGTCCCTTCTCCTCGGAGTCGTTGCCACCAGGCTGCTGGCAGGGTGGTATCTGCGATTTGGCTTCTCGGATCAGATGCTGCTCCTCGGCTCGACGTTTCTGGTCTTCGCCGTGGACCAATCCGGGTCGGCGAGCACCACGGAGGGAGGCCCCTTCGGGATCGGGCTGGTCATCTACCTCGCCGCCGCCGCGGTTGCCTTCGTTCTGTACCGCCTCATCCATCGCCAGCCGGTCGACCCGTCATCGCTGCTGATGCTCAGGGTGTTCTCATCCGACCCAACACGTCAGCGTCTCCTCGACCAGATCGCGTCCAAGTGGCGGTATCTCGGCCCGGTCCTGATGATCGGCGGACCTGACCTGGCGGTGAACAACGTCGAGCCGGATGAATTCCTCGCCTTCGTGAGCGGCCGGACGCGGCGGCTCTTCGTCAGTGGCCCCGAAGACCTCGCCGAGAGGATGCGGAGCCTCGAGATACGGACCGACAGGGATGCCCGTTACCGGATCGACGAGTTCTTCTGTTTCGACGACACGTGGCGACCCACGGTGAGCCGGCTGCTCACACAAAGCGACGCCGTGGTCATGGACCTGCGTTCTTTCGGCCCCCAGAACCGGGGGTCGAGCCACGAATTAGAGCTGCTCGCCTCACGAGGCGCATTGGGCCGGACCGTCCTTCTGTTAGACCAAAGCACTGATCGCGCCCTGCTCGACACGATCCTCGGCCCGCGTGTTCACGGAGGGCCGACGCTGCTCGAGGCCAGGGACGACGACACGGACGAGGCGTTGGTCGCCCTCACCGAGGTGGCTGCCGCGGCCAGACCGGCCACCGAAAGTAGGTTGGACCGATCGGACTGAGATCCTGGATCAAGCGCGGCCTGGCCAGCCCGAGGATCTTCATCAGCTATCGCCGGAGCGATGCGGGGGGACACGCGGGCAGACTCCACAGTGAGCTCAGCGAGTACTACAGCTCGCGGGCGGTGTGGCTCGATTACGACGACATCGGCCCCGGCGAGGAGTTCGCCGACGCTCTGGCCGAGGCTCTCGCCCAAAGCGACAACCTCCTCGCCATCATCGGACCGGACTGGCTGACAGCGGAGAAGGAGGGTCGCCGGCGACTCGACGACCCGGAGGATTGGGTGCGGCGTGAGGTCGCCGCCGGTCTCGCCGGTCGGGCAGTAGTGACTCCGGTCCTGGTCGGCCACGCCCTGCTGCCGACGGTGGAGGAGCTGCCCGAACCGCTGCAGGCGCTTCCCGGACGGCAGGCGATCGAGGTCAGACCCGAACATTTCGACGACGACGTCGAGGACCTGATTCGCCGACTGGGCGGGTGGCGACGTCGTTGGCGTGGGTTCCCACTTTGGGCCTGGGCCCTCGCCGTCACAGCGGTGGCTGGCCTCCTCCTTGTTGCATTCGTGGTGAGACGGAACATGGCTCCTCTGATCGACCCCCAGCAGATCGAGGCGGTTGCCGACGTGCCCGAGGAGATCGACCTCCTCTCGTGGGTGAGCGATGACCGCGACGGGGAGCTCACGGTTGTTGCCGATTTGGTCTCGGAAAACGCGGGCTCAGTGGAGAACCGCGGCGACGGATGGGTGGTCTACACGGCTCCACGAGGCTTCCACGGCGCCGACTCATTCGACTTCAAGGTGAGGGACGAAGGCCGGCTGGAGACGACGGGGACTGCCCGTGTCGACGTGTTGCTCGGAGCCATGGGCGGGGCATTCAACGTGGCGGTGGCGGAACTGGCAGTCGCCGGTGCGGAGCAGGAGGTTGGGTTGGATCTGTCGAAAGCGGTTTACGACCAGATCGTGGAGGATCTCAACGCAGAGTCGGACGTCATCGATGTGGCTCCGCCCGATGCGGTGCGAGTCGTCCCTGGGCACACACCCGAATCACGCGCGGAGGCCGCAGCCGAGCTTGCCGAGAGAGTCGAAGCAGACGTGGTGGTGTTCGGGACCGTGGAGATGTCCGAAGGGCTGACCGATGTCGCCGCCGAGTTCTTCGTCTCGGATCGTGGCCTGACCGGAGCGGAAGAACTGTCCGGGGTCTATCCCCTCGACTTGGTCTCGCTGGCCACAACCGACCCCGTTGCTGTGAGGCGCCGCACCGCCGAGTCGCTTCAGCCGAGGATCCTTGCCCTCACTCAGCTGGTTTTGGGGCTCAGCCACTATCAGCTCAACGAGTACCCAGAGGCCGAGTCCCTATTCGACGATGCCCTGGCTTCGTGGCCGGGCGTCAACGGACGGGAGGTAGTCCTCAGTCTTCTCGGCAATGTCACCGGCCTTCAGGACGACCTCGACACGGCGGAGGCGTACTTCGCCGACGCCCTCAGTCTCGACCCGAATTATGCTCGTGCCCGCTTCGGGGCGGCCGAGGTGGCATACCAGCGCTCGAGAGGCCCGCTATGTGGTGGGAGCGGCGAGGCAGATGTGGCCGGACTCGAGGATGCAGTGGCCCGCTTCGAGGAGGTCATCGACATTGCCGGCCCTCCCCTCGCCTTCATCCCTGAGCGGGCCCGTGTCGAGATCGGAAAGATCTACGAATGCCTCTATCTGAACGATGGCGGCCACCTCGAAGAGGCGCGGGAGATCCTCGAAGACGTCATCGCCGACATCTCAGACGAGACCAGGCTCGTCGATCTGACCGCGGACGCTCACTTCTCGTTGGGCTTATATCACCTGCTCAAAGGGGATGGGGGAGCGGCGATCGCCGAGTTCGAGACAGCGGTCAACACCACTCGAAACAGCCTCCGAAAACGTGGCTTCTACAACTCGATGGCTCTCATCTACTTGTGCCAGCTCGATCAGCCGGAGTTAGCCGAGACCTATTTCCGGGAGGCGGAGGCGATTACCGGACCTCCGCTCGAC
>JBEVIF010000333.1:0-3907 GCA_040510795.1 Acidimicrobiia bacterium | reverse complement strand
CCGGACCGGGTATGAGACACGTGTGATGATCCTGGGGCACCTGCAGCGAGGAGGCACCCCAACCGCGTTCGATCGCGTCTTGGCCACGCGAATGGGGATTCGTGCTGCGGAGGCGGCCATGGACGGGGATCACAGGATGATGGTGGCTTGTGTTGGGACCGATCTGGTCCTGGTGCCCCTTTCGCCCGCTGTCGCCGTGCCACGCCTGGTTCCCGACAAGCGCTTGGCGGAGCTGACTTGGTTCTTGGCGTGAACGAGGTCCATGCCGGAACTGTCCCAGCTAGATGCTCGCCGCATTCGGTCGGCCTAGCTTGTGGCGGAGGGTCTCTATCACCCCGAGGACCATGACCGGCACCGTGCCGGCGCCGATGGCCAGCAGCCACTGTTCCGGGCTCAGGGGCACTACTTCGAAGAGGTCTTTGAAGGGTCCCAGGACCGTGCCGACCTGGAGGAGCAACCCGATCCCGACGGCCACCACGAGTCGCCCGTTGAAGAAATTGCCATCGGCCGGCAGCCGAACGACAAAGGCGTATAGGAGATGGGCGACGACCAGCGCGATGAACATGACTGTTCTCGCCTCTTCCCAGGTACCGCCGGCAGCCCTACTGAGCGCCAACGCACCAATCGCGCCAGCTGCGAGTAGAAGGCCGCGCCCGATCAGCATGGCCAGCCGCCGGCCAGACAACAGCTGAGAGGTCTTCGATGCGGCCCGTCTGAACGCCAGCTCTCGACTCGGCCGATCGAATCCGAGCGCAAGCGCGGGGAGGCCGTCGGTCAGAAGGTTGATCCAGAGCAGCTGAAGAGGGAAAAGCGGTATCCCAAGGCCAGGGAATGCTGCGAGACCGGTAAGCACCACCGTCACCTCGGAGATGTTCCCTGCGACCAGGTAGTCCACCACCTTGCGGATGTTGTCGTAGATCGCACGGCCCTCTTT
Organism: Acidimicrobiia bacterium; assembly: GCA_040510795.1. Lineage (GTDB taxonomy): Bacteria > Actinomycetota > Acidimicrobiia > Spongiisociales > ZC4RG35 > JARDZU01. The sequence goes on along the minus strand of JBEVIF010000333.1, from coordinate 2,973 downwards.
CACAGCTCGTGTCACGAGATCGAGGTCGTCGTCGGTGATCACGAGGTCGGCCGCTTCTCGGGCGACCTGACTCCCACTGAGCCCCATTGCGACCCCGATATCTGCCTTGCGCAATGCCGGCGCGTCGTTGACCCCATCGCCTGTGACGGCAACGACCTGTCCCTCGGCCTGGAAGGCGGCGACCAGCTGTAGTTTCTGCTCCGGGTCCACGCGAGCGAAGACCCTGATCGAAGAGAGATCGGAGGGCATCCCGTTCGTCCTGAGCTCGTTGCCGGTGACGACTTCACGATCCTCGTGTGCGAGACCGGCAGCCCGCGCCACTGCTGACGCTGTACCGGCATGGTCACCGGTCACCATCACCAGATGAACGCCAGCCTCCAGCACGTTCGCTACGGTCGCCGCGGCCTCCGGTCGAAGCGGATCCGCCAGGACCGCCAGGCCTACGAGAATCAGGTCCTTTTCCGCGGCGGCGAGGTCGTCAGGCACCAGATCCAAATCACGCAGAGCAAGTGCCAATAGCCGTCCGCCGCGCACGGCGAGATCCCCGACCTCAGCCAGAACCGCGTCGCGAGCTTCGGCAGTGAACGGGTCGATGGCTCCGTCCCCAGTCATGAACCGGGTGGACCGTGCCACAACTTGTTCCGGGGCTCCCTTGGTCAACAACTCGAATCCGCCCGGAGCATCATGGAGCGTGCTCATCATCTTTCGATTCGAGTCGAATGGCTGGCTAACTAACCGTGTGTGAGTAGAACGAATGTCGTGTATCTCCGCAGGCGGAAAAGGCTCGAGTAGCGCCACCTCCACGGCGTCACCAATTGGGGGATCGATGTCGGCATCGCTACAGAGAGCAGCGATCCGAAGCACGGCGTCACCAATGGGCCCGGCTGCGCGGACGGGCTCGATCCGCCCGTTCCCGATCGGGATCACGAAATCGAATTTCATCCGATTCTGAGTCAGGGTGCCGGTCTTGTCGGTGAGCAGAACCGTGGTCGAGCCGAGAGTCTCCACTGCAGGGAGGTTCCGAACTATTGCGCCATGCCGAGCCATCCTCCTGACACTCAGGGCAAGGCTCAGGGTGACGACGGCGGGCAGGCCCTCTGGCACCGCCGCTACCGCCAGTGCCACTGCGGCGAGGAACGCTTCCTCGACAGCACCTGGGCCTGTGCCGAACCGAAACAACGTCAGCACGAATACCGCTGCCGCCACTACCACGGCGGCTTGCCCCAACCGGGCTGAGAGCTTGCCCAGCTGTTTCTGCAGCGGTGTTGCCGGCGATTCGGCTCTCAGATGCTCCGCCAGCTTGCCAACAGCCGTATTCGGGCCGGTGGCAAGTACGAGCCCGCGGCCCGTGCCCGCAGTGATCAGAGTCCCCGCATAGACGATCCAGGTCCGGTCGGCTTGAGGCATCGTCATGTCGGCTTCGACCTGGGGGTTCTTGGCGACCGGGAGAGATTCTCCGGTGAGCATGGACTCGTCGGCCTCGACGGCCCAGGATTGGGTTAGCCATAGGTCGGCAGCCACCCGATCCCCCGCAGCGATCAGCACGACGTCCCCCGGCACGACTTCGGCTGCCGGGAGCACCTCGGATCGCCCATCGCGTATCACGGTTGCAGAAGGTGCCGCCGCCGAGCGAAGTGCATCCAGGGCGGTGGCCGCCTTTTCCTCCTGGACAACGGCCACGACCACGTTGAGGATGATGATCAGCGAGATGGCGAGTGCGTCGCCGACCTCGCCCAAGGGCCCTGCGCTTATCAAAGCGGCTGCGATCAAGAGCAGCGACATCGGCTCTCGCAGTTGGCGAAGGACCCGCTGCCACCACGGCGGGCTGGCCGCGGCGGGGAGCTCGTTTCGGCCGTCTTCCAGCCGCCGCCGAGCCTCGTCGGAGCGGAGGCCCTCGTTTGGATCGGCCTGCAGGCCGGTGGCGATCGAATCGAGCGTCGTGGTCGACGAGGTGGGCGGCTCTAAGGGGGCGATCGTCGTAGGAAACCTATCTCACACGCGGGGAGGTCCCTGGCATGCATTGAGTCTCCTTCGTTAGGCCCTATCGACCCGGCCCGACAGTGTCGAGACGAGCTTGATGGCCTCGACCATGGCCCCGATACCGGCGCCGACAATCGCAAGGATGAGGACGACCCTCGCCACGATCTCGTAGTCGAATTGGTAGCCGGAGAAGTCGAACGGGAAGACAGTGAGGACTGTGTACGTCACCCACATGCTTATCAGATTGACCGCGATCTGACCGACCGACTTGACCGTCTGGCTGTCGTCGATCTGGTAGATGATGTTGGCGACGATCGAAGCGATTAGTGAAAAGCTGATCCAGGGCACGACCTCAGCGAATTCAGCGGTCAGAAATGCGGGCCAACCCCATTCGACGAGGTTCTGGACGATGACCAGCATCGCCACGTTGATGACGATCGCGATGACGTAACTGGCCCTCCTCGCCCCCTTCTTCGTATCGGGCGAGATCTCCATGTGTGATGTTGACATCAGGACCTCCTGTCCACCCTTCATTCGACATCGAATCGGCGTTGTGCGACCAGGGTCTTTCGTCACCGAATGTCGATGGAAGACACCGACGAAATGTGGCACTTGCAACAGGTCCAAGGCCCCTATCCGGAGTGTTCGATCAGAGGGAAGCTCGAGATGGCAAAAGGAGTCGCACATCATTGCCACCCCCAGCGATCGTCTCCCCGGGCATTGGCGGGCGAGGCACGGATGGACTCGGGCTGCCGCCCCAGAACCGACATGGGTCCTGGCGCGCACCAGGTCCGTGACCTTGCGCGACGGCACGGAGGTCGTCATTCGTCCAATCCTGCCCCAGGACAAGGCTCATTTGGTGTCCCTCCTGAGGCGGATGTCAGCTGAGTCCCGCTACTTGAGATTCCACCATGCGAAGGCCCGGCTCACCAAGCGAGAGCTGAGATACCTGACCGAGATCGATTACGAAGACCACTTCGCCTGGTGTGCATT
>JBEVIF010000332.1:0-4152 GCA_040510795.1 Acidimicrobiia bacterium | reverse complement strand
TTCGAGGCGATCGGGCTTTCCGAGCAGGTCTGTCGCAAGGCGTTCCGCAACGCCCCGCGCCGTCTCCGGGGCGTTGGGATCAAGGAACTGGCCCGGCAGGCATTGCTGCGGCACGAGGGGTACACCGCGAGTGTCCCGGATCCAGGAGGGTTCTACAAGCACCGCCGCGGCTCGGACACCCACGTCACCAGCCCGATGGTCGTCCTCGGAGTGCAGAAGGCGGTCCGATCGGGTGACCCTGAGGACTGGGACAAGTACATCGAGATGATCTCGGATCGCGACCCTGCGTTGGTGCGCGATCTCCTCGCCTTCGTGCAGCGGGACCCGGTCCCATTGGAGGAGGTGGAGCCGGTCGAGGCGATCATGCGCCGCTTCACGACGGCTGCGATGTCGCACGGGGCTCTTTCGGCCGAAGCCCACGTCGCCCTGGCCGAGGCGATGAATCTGATCGGCGGGCACTCGAACTCCGGTGAGGGAGGGGAGGACCCGGCCCGGTTCGGCACCCCGATGAACTCGGCGATCAAACAGGTCGCATCGGGCCGATTCGGGGTCACTCCCGCCTATTTGCATTCCGCCGACGAGCTGCAGATCAAGATGGCCCAGGGCTCCAAGCCCGGCGAAGGGGGCCAGCTTCCCGGCCACAAGGTGTCTCCCGAAATCGCCCGTCTCCGTTATACCGAGCCGGGTGTCACTCTCATCTCGCCGCCCCCGCATCACGACATCTACTCGATCGAAGACCTCGCCGAGCTCATCTACGACCTGAAGGCGTTCAAGCCCACCGCTCTCGTCTCGGTGAAGCTGGTGAGCGAGCCGGGGGTGGGCACGATCGCCGTTGGAGTCGCCAAGGCGGACGCCGATGTGATCACCATCTCTGGGTCAGAGGGAGGCACCGGCGCCTCTCCGCTCGTCTCGATCAAGCATGCCGGCTCGCCATGGGAGTTAGGCCTGGCCGAGGCGCACCAGGTGCTCACTGCCAACGGCCTTCGCTCGCGGGTGCTGCTGGAGACCGACGGCGGGTTGCGTACCGGGCGCGACATCATCATTGCCGCCCTGCTCGGGGCGGAGCGCTTCGGCTTCGGGACCCTCCCGCTGCTCGCCATGGGTTGCAAAATGGTCCGCCAGTGCCACCTCAACACCTGCCCGGTCGGCATCGCCACCCAACAGGAGGACCTGAGGGCGAAGTTCACCGGCTCGGCCGATCAGGTCGTCCTCCTGTTCCGCCGCCTGGCCGAAGAGGCACGCCGCCACATGGCCTCACTCGGAGCCCGCTCGATCGCCGACTTGGTGGGTCGGGCCGACTTGTTGCGCCCAATCGATCCGCAGCATCCGCTCTCCGCCGATTTGTCCGCGATGCTGATCGCATCCAAGGGTGGAAAGGTCCACGAGGGATACCGCCCAATCCCGCTATCGAGCCTCTCTGTCCGCCTGGTGGCGGACAGCCAGGAGGCAATTGCTACTCAGCAACCTGTCGAGCTCTCCTACCCGATCCGAAACGTCGACCGGGCCATCGGCGCCCGGCTGTCCGGGGAGATCACCGCCCGCCAGGGGACCTCGGCTCTTCCCGAAGGCACTGTCGTGGTCAAGTTCGCCGGAACCGCCGGGCAGAGCTTCGGTGCCTGGCTGTGCAACGGCGTCGAATTCCATCTCGAGGGAACCTCCAACGACTATCTGGGCAAAGGGATGGGTGGCGGTCTGATTTCGGTCTCGCCTCGTCGTCCCGGGGGCTCGGTGCCCCACGCCGCCGGCAACGCGGTCCTCTACGGAGCCACCGGTGGCCGCGCCTTCCTGGCCGGACGGGTCGGGCAGCGCTTTGCCGTTCGCAACTCCGGCGCGACTGCGGTGATCGAGGGTTGCTCCGATCACGGTTGTGAGTACATGACCGGGGGCAAGGTTCTGGTGATCGGAGACGTGGGGCGCAACTTCGCCGCAGGGATGACTGGCGGGGTGGCGTATGTCTGGGACCCGGATCTCAGCCTCAAGGCCCTGTTGGCCGACACTGCCCCGTCTGCCCGACGGCCGCTGGACGCGGATCTGGCCGACATCCGCACGCTCATCGATACCCACCTCCGCTACACAGCCAGCCCGGTCGCCGAGCAGATCCTCGACGATTGGAATCGCCAGCAAGGCGCATTCTGGGTGATCTCGGCGTCGGCGCCACCACGCAAGCCAGTCGGGATCGAGGTGACCGAGGTCCCAGCCACCGGTTGAGCGGGCACGACGACCTCCTCGGCCGGATTGAGACGCACCTACGCGGACGCGGGGAACTGACCGAGGGAAGGGTGCTCGACGGTGACGGCTACTTCGTCGATGGCCAGCTCGTGGTCGCGGTGATGGACGACGATCTGTGTGTCAACGTTGGCAGGGATGAGTGGGAGGAATTCTTGGCCGGAGATGGAGTTCGTCCCCTGCTCTTCGCCGATTTGCCCGTGCCAGGCTGGGTGATGGTCGACGGTGCCTCACTTGCCGGCGAAGAGTCTCTCGGCGAGTGGATCGAGAGCGCCCTTGCCCGAGGCTGAGCACATCGTGGTCATTGGGGCCATGGGCTCTGGCAAGACCACGATAGGCAAGAGGCTGGCCGTGGCCCTTGGCCGCGTCTTCCACGACTCCGACCGATCGATCGAGACCCAAACCGGGCAGTCGGGTCGTGAGATCGCCGAGACCGATGGTGTCGATGCATTGCACGGCCTCGAGAAGGAAGTACTTCTCGATTCGCTCTCCGTTGAGCAGCCGGCAGTGATCGCCGCGGCGGCGTCTGTGATCGAAGAGCCCGATGTGCGTGACGACCTGGCCGGGGCCTTTTGTGTTTGGGTGACCGCCGACCCCCGGATCCTGGCCGAGCGATCGGCACGGGGATCGCATCGCCGACCGGTCCGGCAAGCGGAGCATCTCGAGAATCGAGACCGACTGTTCAGGGAGGTCGCTGATGTCGTGGTCGACACGGGTGACCGATCGGTGGAAGAGTCGGTGGCATTTGTCCTCGATGCGTTGCAGGACGAAGACAAATGAGCGGCGTAGAGGGCGACCCCTTCCCCCTAGGCGTCAACTACTGGCCGCGGGCCAAGGCGATGTACTGGTGGTCTGATTTCGACCGGGGCGAAGTGGCAGAAGAGTTTGATGTGATCGAATCGCTGGGCATGTCCGTAGTGCGGATATTCCTGCTCTGGGACGATTGGCAGCCTTCCGCCGACGCGGTCTCGCCCGAGCGTCTTCGCGACCTCGGCGTGGTCTTGGACCTCGCCGCCGAGCGAGGGCTGGGTCTGGATGTGACCTTCTTCACCGGTCACATGAGTGGGCCCAACTGGTCGCCGGGATGGCTCCTGGATCCATCTGCCAACGGGCACCCGTCACCACATGTTCGTCAGGTGGTCAGCGGGGGAGTGGTCGTAGCCACCTCGTATCGGAACATGTTCCATGACCCCGCTGCTCTCGACGCCGGGCGTCTCCTCCTCCGGACGGTCGTCGGCGAGTACCGGGAGCACCCGGGGGTCTGGATGTGGAACCTGGGGAATGAGCCCGATTTGTTTGCCCACCCCCGCGACGCGGCCTCGGGGCGATCCTGGGTCAGGGAGATGACTCGCCTGGTCAAAGAGATCGACCCCCACCACCCGGTCACGACGGGCCTGCACACGGCCAGTCTCTTCGCCGACAATGGGCTCCGCGTCGACCAGGTGTTCGGCGAGAGCGATGTCGCCGTGATGCACGGATACCCGATGTATGTCGACTGGGCACGCGACCCACTCGACCCGGACTTCGTCCCCTATCTCTGTGCGCTGGTCACCGCGCTCACCGGGAAGCCGTGCCTGGCCGAGGAGTGGGGTGGCTGCACCTCACCCGACACTGCCGGCTCCACCACTTGGTCCTGGACGGCTTACGGGTCGCCGAGGACCCAGTTCATGGCCGGGGAGGAGGCGTTGGCCGACTATGTCGGATCGGTGCTGCCCCGGTTGGTCGATGTCGGGGCGAGTGGCGCGTTCATGTGGTGCTTCGCCGATTATCACCCCGACCTCTGGGACCGGCCCCCGTGTGACGACGGCGGGGCCAAGCACGAGCGCCACTTCGGCCTGGTGCGACCCGATGGCAGCCTCAAGCCGCACGCCGAGGTGATTCGGAGATTCGCCGCCACCTTGCCCACCGTCGGTCCCCCGCTGAAGA
>JBEVIF010000331.1:0-3638 GCA_040510795.1 Acidimicrobiia bacterium | reverse complement strand
AAGGCAGTGGTGGCAGGGTTCGGGTCGCCATACGTTGTCCCCGCCAATCTGTCATTCCTCCCCACGGACCTGTTGGTGAAACCAGGTGAATTCCCCAGGAATCCCGAGACGATGGTCGTCTTCGATGCCGGGTCATCCGACCGTCTTGCCGAGTTGGGCGGTCCCGCAGGGAACGCAGGGACCCTGGTGGTGGTTGACCACCATGTCACCAATGAGGGCTTCGGCGACATCCCACTCGTCGACCCCGACGCCGCTGCGACCGGAGTGATCGTCGTCGACCTGCTCGACGCCCTGGGATGGCCCATCACCCCCGAGATCGCCACTTGTCTCCTCACCGCGGTGGTCACCGACACCGGGCGCTTCCAGTACGCCAACACGACGGCCCCCACGTTGGAGGTCGCTGCCCGACTGGTCGCGGCCGGGGCGCGACCCGAGCAGATCAGTCAGAAGGTCTACGAGGAAGCGCCTTTCGGGTATCTGAAGGCGGCCGGCGCCGCCCTGGCCCGAGCCGTGCTCGATACCGATCTGGGGATGGTCTCCACCATCATCACCCACCAGGACCTCGACGAAGCAGGTGTGGATTGGGGCGACATCGACAACCTGCTGAACACCCTGAGACTGGCCGAGGAGGCCGACGTGGCGGTGCTGGCAAAAGTCAACGAAGACAGTCACGTGAAGGTCAGCCTGCGCTCCCGGGGTGCCACCGACGTCGGTGCCCTCGCAGCCGAGCTTGGCGGTGGCGGTCACCGCCTCGCCTCGGGGTTCACCTTTGACGGAGAGCCGGCGAAGGCGATCGATGAGGTGCGCAAAAGGCTCGGGGCCCACAGATGACCCGGGGGTTTCTCGTGGTCGACAAACCGGGGGGGATGACGTCCAACGATGTCGTCAGCCGCGTCAAGCGCGCCACGGGCATCAAGAAGGTGGGTCATGCCGGTACCCTCGATCCGCTCGCTACGGGCGTCGTCGTGGTCGCGGTAGGCCCGGTGACCAGACTCATCCGGTTCATACAGGAACAGCCGAAGGAGTACCGGGCGACGGCCCTGTTCGGGGTTTCGACGGACACCCTGGATTCGGACGGAGCGGTTCTCAACCGCGAGCCGATGGAGTTCTCCGAGGAGGAGCTGGAAGCCGTGGCCAGCCGTTTCGTCGGCACGGTGCTCCAGGTGCCGCCGATGGTCTCCGCCATCAAGCACCAGGGCCGGCGGCTCTACGAATTGGCCCGTCAGGGCGTGGTGGTGGAACGGGAGGCACGGCCTGTGGAGATCCACGAGTTGGAGATCGGGGCCGTGGGCGCCGGCCCGTACCCGGAGGTTGAGTTCCGTGTTGTGTGCGGCAAGGGGACCTACGTGCGCTCGTTGGCCGACGATCTGGCCGCGGCGCTCGGAGGGTCGGCTCATCTCACCGCTCTCCGCCGCACCCGTACCGGATCTCTCGACGTGGAGACACACGGTGTCGAGATCGGTGATCTGGGCGAATGGGAGGCTCATTTCCTCACGCCTGCGGACGCTCTCGGCGATCTACCCGCCGTGACCGTCAGCGAGGAAACGGCCCGCGGGGTGTGTCACGGCATGCAATTTGTTGGTGGCGAGATGGTTGCCGCCCCCGACCACTCGGTAGTCCGCGTACTGGACCAGGCAGGCGACCTGATCGCCGTGTACCGCCGAGATGGAGACCAGGCGAGACCCGAGGTGGTCCTCGTCTCGTGAAGATCCTTCGAGGCCCCTTGGAGCGCTGGGAGGCGCAGACTCCGCCAAACGCGGTCACCGTGGGTGTGTTCGACGGCGTTCATATCGGGCACCGTGTGATCCTCGACCGGCTGGTGGCCAACTCCCATCCCTCGACGGTGCTCACCTTCGACCCGCATCCGGCCGAAGTGCTCTCACCTGGGACCAATCCGCGTCTGATCACCAGCATCGACGAGCGAATCGCCTTGCTCGCCGGTCTCGGCGTCGACACTGTCGGAGTGCTCGACCTGTCGGAGATCCGTCATCTCGAGCCGGAGGAGTTCGTCTCCCAAGTGCTGGTGGACAAGCTCGAGGTCAGCTATCTGGTCGTCGGGGCCGACTTCCAGTTCGGCCGCGATCGAGCCGGTGACTGTGAATTCCTGATAGCAGCGGGAACCCGTCATGGGTTCGAGGTCGAGGTAGTGGGTCTGGTCGAGTCGAACGGGGTCATCTCGTCGACCCGGATTCGCCGGCTGATCGAGGATGGAGACGTCTCGGACGCGGCCGACCTCCTCGGCAACCTCTACCGCCTCTCCAACGTGGTGACCCCCGGTGAACAGAGGGGCAAAGGCCTCGGGTTCCCCACGGCCAACCTGAGACCGCCGGAACGAAAGGTGATCCCGGGGAACGGGATATACGCGGCCTGGGCTCGATTCGGCCGGGAGATCCTGCCCGCAGCGGTGAACGTTGGCGTCAGGCCGACTTTCGGGGGGACCGAACTGCTCATCGAAGCGCACATCATCGACTTCGACAGGGAGATCTACGGATCGGTTCTGACCCTCGAGTTCGTCGACAGGCTTCGCCCCGAGCTCCAATTCGAGAACGCCGATGCCCTCGTCGCAGCGATCAGGGACGATGTCGCACAGGTGCGCCGCCTGCTGAAGACGGATCCGGTGCCGACCTGAGACGGGTGGCGGGTCCATGACGGACTCAGTTGGCCGCCGGCCAATCGATGCCGGAAGACCGGTCGTGGTCAAGGCCGGTTCTTCGAGCTTGGTGCGACCCACCGGTGAGCTCGATCCCGAGGGTCTGGAGCAGGCGGTCGAACACGTCGCTGGGATGTGGGATGGAGGTCATCCGACCCTACTTGTCTCTTCTGGTGCGGTAGCGGCCGGCATTCCGGCGCTCGGCCTCGGCGGGCGCCCCAAGGATGTACCCGGTCTCCAGGCTGCGGCGGCGGTGGGTCAGGGGCTCCTCATGGAGCGATACGCCGCCTTGTTCAAAAGCCGGGAGATGGTGGTTGGCCAGGTGCTGCTGACCAAGGACGTGCTTGCCAACCGGTCGCAATATCTCAATGCGCGCAACACGTTGGAGCGCATGCTCTCCCTGGGAGTCGTCCCGATCATCAACGAGAACGACACCGTGGTGGTAGAAGAGTTCCGGCTCGGCGGCAACGACGAGCTGGCGGCGATCGTGTCCCACCTCGTTTCTGCCGGGATCCTGGTTCTCCTGACCGACTTCGGGGGCATCTACTCGGGAGATCCAAGGACCATGGACGACGTCGAGCTGCTCTCGGCGGTCCACTCCGGCGATGCCGCGCTCGACCACATCGCCGGTGGAGCGCCCGGACCTTTTGGCTCGGGTGGTCCCGCAACCAAGGTGATGGCGGCGAAGATGGCCGCCTGGTCGGGTATCCCCACGGTGATCGCCGATGCCAGGGAGAGCGGTGTCGTTGCCCGTGCCGTGTCCGGCGAGGCGGTGGGGACGTGGGTAACGCCCCACGAGTCGAGGCTCCCGGCCCGCAAGCTTTGGATCGCGTTCGGTCTGCCCGCTGTCGGACGCCTGGCGGTTGATCCCGGCGCGGCCTCGGCGTTGCTAGATGGGGGGCGATCTCTTCTCGCCGTCGGGATAACGGGCGTCGATGGCGATTTCGAGGCCGGATCCGCCGTCGAGGTGACCGGAGATGACAACGCC
>JBEVIF010000330.1:0-5519 GCA_040510795.1 Acidimicrobiia bacterium | reverse complement strand
GAGTCGGGCCCTCCATGGCGTCGGGCAGCCATACGTACAGAGGGATCTGCGCCGACTTGCCGGCGGCGCCGACCAGGAAGAGCAACCCGATTGCCGTGGCCATCCCACCGGTGAGCTCCTCACCGGCCCGCTCGAAGACACCAGCGAACGAGAGTGTGCCGAAGACGGTGAAGACCAGCATGAGGCCGATCATGAATCCGAAGTCGCCGATGCGGTTCACGATGAACGCTTTCTTGGCGGCCGCCGAAGCCGTCGTCCGGGTGTGCCAGAACCCGATCAGCAGATACGAGCACAGCCCGACCAACTCCCACCCGAGGAACAACATGGCGTAGTTGCCGGCGAGCACCAGCGTGAGCATCGAGGCGGCGAACAGGTTGAGATTGGTGAAGAACCGGTGGAAGCGCTCGTCACCGTGCATGTAGCCGATAGCGAAGACATGGATCAACGAGCCGACACCGGTGACGATCAGAGCCATCAATGCAGCAAGCGGATCCCAGAGCAGCTCGAAGTTGGCCCCGATCGCCGGCATCCACTCCCAGAGAGAGATCGTCACCGGCTCAGCCCCGCCCTGGATGAAAGGCACCGCGGCGATGGCCGCCACGACGAATGCTCCGCCGATCGCGGCTGAGGCCATCCAGCCGCTCATAGGCTCCTTGACGTATTTCCCGAAGAAGTGCAGGAACACGGCCCCGGCCAGAGGAAGGGCGATGACGAGCCAGACGACGTCAGCCACGGAGCTCGCTCAACTCGTCAACGGACGCGGTAGCCCGCCGTCGGAAGATGGCAACGATGATCGCCAGCCCCACCACCACCTCTGCCGCCGCGACCACGAGGATGAAGAACACCGCAACCTGGCCATTGAGGTCGTTCATGGCCCGACCCGCCGAGATCAGCGTCAGATTGACCGCGTTGAGCATCAGCTCGATGCACATGAACATGACGAGTGCATTGCGGCGCAGGAGCATGCCCAGAGCCCCGATCAGGAACAGCGCCGCGGCCAGGGCCATGTACCACCCAACGGGGACCATCACGCCCGCTTTCTCTTGAACTGGGCCAGGACCACCGCACCGGCAGCGCCGATGGTCAAAAGGAGCGCGGTAACCTCGAAAGCGAGCACCCAGTCGGTGAACAGCGGCTCGGCAACGGCCTGGATCGTCCCGTTGGTGGCCTCCGGATCAATCGCAGTGGCCGCGGCCGGGACCCAGACGAATTCCCCGAACAGAGCCACGCCCGCGGCGAACAGGATCACGGCGCCGGCGAGGATCCCGACCCAGAGCCGCTGCCTGGGAAGTGGCTCGACCCGCTTCTCCTCCTTGTCCACCCCGATCAACATGATCACGAACAGGAACAGGGTCATGACCGCCCCGGCGTAAACGATCACCTGGACCGCCGCCACCAGATGAGCGAGTTGCACGACGTAGAGAATCGCGACCGAGAACAGCGTGCCCAGCAGTCCCACAGCCGAGTAGATCGGGTTTCGGGCCAGCACCACGGTCACCGCGCCGGCCAGGGCGGCCAGGGCTGCGATCACGAAGATGATCGTCTCAACCATCCTCTTCCCCGTCGCCTGTCCTGCGGTCCCGCTCCTCCTGCGAGGGCTCGGGTGACCAGTCGGCTGGGCCCGGGGTGCCCTGCCACATCTTGACCCCTTCGTATGCAGCCACTCCGGAAGGCGCAGTCGCCCGCAACCAGCCATCGGCGGTGTCCAACTCGTCGAGATCGGCCAATTCGTCGTCAGGGAACATGTGAGGGACATTCCCCCGCCGGTCCATGAGGAGGGTCTCCTTGGTGTAGATGGCGTCCTCACGCGTGGTGGTGGAGATCTCGAAGAGACTCGTCATCGTGATCGCCTCCGTGGGGCAGGCCTCGACGCAGAGACCACAGAAGATGCAGCGGAGCATGTTGATCTCGTACACGTAGCCGAATCGCTCGCCCGGAGAGGTCGGGCTCTCGGGATCGTTGTCCATCCCCCGCACATAGATGCACTGGGCCGGGCAGGCTCCGGCACACAGCTGGCACCCGATGCACTTCTCCATCCCGTCCGGATAACGGTTCAGCACGTGGCGCCCGTGGAAGCGTTGCGGCTTGACCCTCATCTCGTGCGGGTACTCGGTGGTGACCAGCTCATCACCGGCGATGGTTCGGACCATCGTCCCACCGGTGACGCGGAGACCCTTGATCAGCTCTTTGATGAGACCCATCACTGACTCCAGGGGGCGCCGAACTGGCGGAACGATATGACAAAGGCGGAGAGGACCAGCCAGGCGAGGGCACCGGGGATCAGCCGCTTCCATCCCAGCTGCATGAGCTGGTCGTAGCGGAGCCGGGGCAGAGTGGCCCTGATCCAGAAGAACAGGAAGATCAGGAAGTAGGTCTTGGCCAGGAACCACACGGTGGGAAGGATCCCGGAGACGATCGCGGGGACCGAGCCCTCGAACGTGGGACCGTTCCAGCCGCCGAGGAACAAGGAGGCGGCGATGGCGCACATCGAGAAGATGTTCACGTATTCGGCGAGGAAGAACATGGCGAACCGCATCCCCGAATACTCGGTGTGGAAGCCGACGATCTCCTGCTCGGCCTCGACAAGGTCGAATGGGGCGCGGTTGGTCTCGGCAACGATCGCGATGAAGAAGATGATGAAGGCGACGATCTGGGGGAACACGTTCCATCGAGGGATGAACTGCAGCACCGGCTCGAGGGCCGGGATGATGTCGCCCCAGGTCCCGGACTGGCGTTCGACGATCTCCGCCAGCGACAAGGTCCCACCGTCTCCCTGGGTGGCGGTGAACATGACCACGGCCACCATGGCCAGCCCCATGGCCGCCTCGTAGGAGATCGCCTGGGCCGTGGCGCGCACCCCACCGAGCAACGGGTACTTGGACCCCGATGCCCATCCCGCCAGCACCACCGAATACACCGCCAACGAAGACATGGCCAGGATGAAGAGCAGCCCGATGTTCAGATCGGCGCCCTGCAGGGTCACCTCGTTGCCCGCGATGGTGAACGGCTTGCCCCAGGGGACCATCATGAATATGAGGAATGCGGGAACGACGGCCAGGAACGGCGCCAACAGATACATCCCCAGTTCCACCTTGCGTGGAGTGACCGCCTCTTTGAAGAACAGTTTCAGGCCATCTGCGACTGTCTGCAGGATTCCCCAAGGTCCGGCCCGCTTGGGTCCGATCCGGTTCTGCATGTCGGCGAGGATCTTTCGCTCCGCCCACACGTTGATCAATGTGGCAACCAACAACAGACCGAAGGTGAGGATCACCCGGAGGACGACGATCCAGAACTCGGGCCAGGTCATTTGCCGACCGCCGTCACCCGGACCACAGCCTCGGTGCCGAGGGAACCCGCCCCCGGCTGGTTGAAGGGGACGTAGACGACACCGGGTGGCGTCCCTTCGTCGACGACGGCGGAGAACTCGCCCTCCCCGTGTTTGGTGACGACCTTGACGACATGACCCTCCTGGGCCCCGGCTCTCCTGGCATCGTCGGGGTTGAGATGGGCTACCGCTCCGGGTGCCAGAGGGTGCAGCGATTGGCTGTGCCTCATCATCACCCCATCGTCATAGAGAGTCCTCGCCACGTGGAGGATCAGCGGGGCCGATGGGGCCTTGTCCCCCTTGAGAGCAACCGGGATGTGGCTGAGCGCCTGGGCTCCCGACAGCGGGACCACTGCCCCGTCCCGGGCCTCCCACTCGAGGAGGTCCCAGCTGATCCCGGCATAGGCGGGGGCGACCTCGGAGATCTCCTTGGCGATCGATTCGCCGTTGGAGAGACCGATCGGCCGCCCGGCTCGCTCGGCCAGGTCGTCGAGGATTTCCCAGTCGGGCCGGGCCTGACCCGGCACCGGCGCGATGGAGTTCACCTTCTGCACCCGGCCCTCGAGATTGGTGACTGTGCCCTCCTTCTCGGCGAAGCCGGCCGCCGGGAAGATCACGTCGGCATCCCGATTGGAGTCGTTGAGAAACAGATCGATGGCGACCACGTACTCGGCCGATTCCAGCGCCAGCGTCGCTTGCCTCGGGTCCGGGACATCGCGAGCCGGATCGGCGCCGACGAGGAGGAGGAAGCGAATCTCTCCCGAGTCGAGGCCCTCGAGCATCGATCTCGTGTCCTTTCCCCTCACCGCAGGCATGTCGCCCCAGGATGTGGCCAGAGCCGCGCGTCCGGCATCCTCGTCGGCGACCCGGCCGGGAAGAAGGTCGGGGGCGAGGCCCATGTCGAGGGCGCCAAAGATGTTGGCCCGCCGGGCGAGGGGGAGGATGCGGGCGGAACTGGCTTTGTTACGCACATAAGCCGCCACCGACTCAGCCAGCTTGGGGCCGTCCGCAAACGAGGCCTGGCCGACCAGGGCCACGACCCGTTCGGCGCTCAGGGCCTGGCGGACATCGGGGTGTTTGCCGTCGGCGATCTCGTCGAGGAGCTCGAAGCCGCCACCGGGTCGGTAACCGAGCTTGATCGCCGCCCGGTCATCGAGCCCAGTGGCTCGGGGATGCACGACGACGAGGCGGACGCCGAGCTCCTGGGCCGCCCGACGGACTCGCAGATAGAGGGTGGGATGCTCCTCTTTCAGATCCGGTCCCCAGATCAGGATGGTGTCGGCGGTGTCGACATCCGAGATGAGGGCCCGATCTGCCGTGGCCGCGAGGAAATGCGAAGCCAGAGCATCGTCAACCCGGGCATCGACATTGTTCGTACCCAACACGACTCTGGCGAACTTGGAGAGGGCGTAGGCGTCCTCGTTGGTCCCATGAGCGCCACCGACCACGGCAAAGGCGCCGCCACCGTCCTCGTCCCGGATGAGACCGATCCTCTCGGCGACGCGGTCGAGAGCATCCGCCCATGTCGTTTCGACCAATTCTCCGTCACGCCGCACCAACGGAGTGGTGAGACGCCCCTCCGAGCCGAGGTACTGGAAGCCAAAGCGCTCCTTGTCGGACAGCCAGCCGTGGTTGGTCGCGTCGTTGTCCACCCCGACCAGGCGAAGGATCTCGTTCTGGCTGACCTGGACCGAGAGCCGGGGGTGGGCGGTGTCGTGAAGACCGGAGCTCTCCACCATCTGGAGGTCCCACGGCCGGGCTCGGAACCGGTATTGGGCGGCAGTGAGAGCGCCCACCGGGCAGAGCTGGATCGTGTTCCCGGAGAAGTAGGAGGAGAACGGGAGGTCGGGGAAGGTGTTGACCTCGGTGACGTTGGCCCTCGACTTGAACTCGATGAGCGGATCGCCGCTGATCTCGTCGGCGAAGCGGGTGCATCGGGCGCAGAGGATGCACCGTTCGCGGTCGAGGAGGACCAAATCGGAGATGGCGATCGGCTTCTCGTAGTTGCGCTTGATCTCGACGAAGCGGCTCTCTCCCGGGCCGTGCGAGAAAGCCTGGTCCTGAAGCGGGCATTCCCCACCCTTGTCGCACACGGGGCAATCGAGGGGGTGGTTGGCCAAGAGGAACTCGAGGACCCCCTCCTGTGCCTTCTTCACCGTGTCGTTCCTGGTGTCGACCACCATCCCGTCGGCGA
>JBEVIF010000329.1:0-4727 GCA_040510795.1 Acidimicrobiia bacterium | reverse complement strand
TCTGGCCCCAGTCGGTGTCATCGGCATCCGCCGCATCGCTGTGAACCGCGGCGATCGCCGCCTGGATCTGGAACGGGCCGGGCCGGTTTCTCCGCAGACATGCTTTGACGAGAGCCTGGCCGTCGTCGATGAGTGTCCTGTCCCACCGGTTTCGGTCCTGGTTGGCAAGGAGCACCATCGAACCGTCCGGTGTAGTGCGGGCCGGGCGACGTGACTCCGAGAGGAGAAGGAGCGCCAGAAGGCCGACTGCTTCCGGCTCGTCGGGCATCAGATCCGCAAGCAGACGGGCAAGTCGCAATGCCTCGAGGGCGAGATCGGTTCGCAACAACGCCTCGCCGCTGGAGGCCGTGTAGCCCTCGTTGTAGATGAGGTAGACGACCGTAAGGACCGAGCCCAGCCGATCCGGCAGGTCGGCATCGGCGGGGACCCGGTACGGGATGTTGGCGGCCTTGATCTTCCGCTTTGCCCTCACCAGGCGCTGCGCCATCGTTGGCTCGGGTACCAGGAATGCTCGCGCGATCTCGGGAGTCTGCAGGCCGCCGAGCAGACGAAGGGTCAGCGCCACTGCCGATGACGTGTCCAGGGCGGGATGACAACAGGTGAAAATCAGCCGGAGCCGGTCGTCGCTCACCGGCCCCTCGACGGGTTCGGGCTCGAATTGAGCTTGTAGTTCGACTGCATGAGCATGTCGTTCCTCCCGGCTCGCCTCACGCCGCAATTTGTCGATGGCGCGATTCCGCGCTGTGGTGACGATCCAGCCTCCCGGGTTGGGGGGCAGACCTGTCTCCGGCCATTTCTCGGTCGCCACCAGGAAGGCATCCTGAACCGCCTCCTCGGCGAGATCGATGTCGCCAAAGAGGCGGATCAGGGTGGCTATCGCCTTGCCGGACTCTTCCCGGAAGGTCCGATCGATTGCGGCTGA
Organism: Acidimicrobiia bacterium; assembly: GCA_040510795.1. GTDB lineage: Bacteria > Actinomycetota > Acidimicrobiia > Spongiisociales > ZC4RG35 > JARDZU01. The sequence goes on along the minus strand of JBEVIF010000329.1, from coordinate 3,805 downwards.
CTCGAGACCGGCCAAGGCCTCAGGCTTCGGGGTCGTCCTGGAAGGGACGTACCTCGATCGGGCCCTGGCAAGCCACGGTCGCCTTGTTCGCCCATGCCAGCGCGGCGTCGAGATCGGGCGCCTCGATGACCCAGAAGCCACCGACCTGTTCTTTGGTCTCGGCGTATGGCCCGTCGGTGACGACGGTCTCGCCATTCTTCTCCCTGACCACGGTGGCGGTGTCGGCCGGGTGGAGCCCACCGGCGAAGACCCAGGCGCCGGCCTCCCTGATCTCGTTGTTGAGCGCGTCCACATCGGCGTAGATCTTCTCCAGGACGTCGGCAGGAAGATCCTCCGGCCGCTCATCATCGAACACTGAAAGCATGTACTGGGTCATGATGTTCCTTTCCGTCGAGGGGGCACCATGCCCATCCTCATACCCCAACTACGAACGCTCTCACCGTAGATCGACCGGTTCTCAGAGAAATTTCAGGGTCGGTCAATCGCCGATGTAGGACATGACGTGCTTGATCCGGGTGTAGTCGTGAACGGCGTAGATGGACAGGTCCTTGCCGTACCCGGATTGCTTGAAACCCCCATGCGGCATCTCGGCCACCAGCGGGATGTGGGTGTTGATCCAGACCGCTCCGTAATCGAGGTACTTGGCCATGCGCATCGCCCGGGCGTGGTCCTTCGTCCAGACACTGGAGGCGAGCCCGTACTTGACACCGTTGGCCCAGTCCAGCGCAGCCTGCTCGTCGTCGAAACTCTGGACCGTGATAACCGGGCCGAAGATCTCCTCCTGGCTCATTTCGTCCTCCTGAGTCAGCCCGCTGAGGACCGTCGGCTCGAAGAACCAGCCAGATCGGTCGAGACGGGTGCCGCCGGTGACGACCTCGATGTGCCCGGGGGCGCGCTCCAGGAGCGCGCTTACCCGGTCCAGCTGATCCGGGTTGTTGAGCGGCCCGTAGTCGGTGCCATCGTCGTAAGGGTCCCCGGTAGTGGTCTCTTTGGCCCTTTCGGCCAGGGCCGATACGAAGTCGTCGTGGACCCGGCTGCCGACCAACACCCGCGACGCAGCGGTGCAATCCTGACCAGCGTTGAAATAGCCCGCGCCGGCGATGCCTTCGGCAGCCGCTTCGGCATCTGCGTCGTCGAACACGATGACCGGCGCCTTGCCACCCAGTTCGAGGTGGACTCGCTTCAGATCACTCGAGGCGGCGGCCGCCACCTCCTTCCCGGCTCGGATGCTCCCGGTGACCGAGACGAGGGAGGGGATCGGATGAGTGACCAGGGCTCTCCCGGTGTCTCGATCGCCCGTGATGACATTGAGCACACCTGGCGGGAGGAACTCTGCTGCCAACTCGGCTAGCTTCAACGACGACGCCGGGGTGGTGTCCGATGGTTTGAGGACGACGGTGTTTCCCGCAGCCAGGGCAGGGGCGAACTTCCAAACAGCCATCATCAGCGGGTAGTTCCACGGCGCCACCTGGGCGCACACGCCCAAGGGCTCTCGGCGGATCATGGAGGTGTGATCTCTCATGTACTCCCCCGCCGACAGGCCCTCGAGATGTCGGGCCGCGCCGGCGAAGAACCGAATTTGGTCGGCGGCCGGAGGGATCTCCTCGGACAGGGTCAGGCCGTAGGGCTTGCCAGTGTTCTCGACCTCGATCCTGGTCAGCTCCTCGGCGTTGGCCTCCAGCGCGTCGGCGATGCGGAGAAGGGCGAGGCTCCGCTCCGACGGGGTGGCATCACGCCAGCCCGGGAAGGCCTCCGATGCCGCCTGGCAGGCGGCATCGACGTCGGCCGCGTTCGAGAGCGGCGCCGACGCATATGCCTCGCCGGTGGCCGGGTTCGTCACCGGCATCATCCCGCCCTCCACGGGTGGCTGGTGTTCGCCCCCATAGAAGTTGGCCAGGGTCTCGGTCGCGGTTTGGGTCATGAGACTCCTTCGTAACGGGCAGAGCGCCACGATACCGAGCGGCGTTGTCCCCTGCCGTCGTCAGGGAAATCGACCTCCGCGATCACACCACGACCCGGTAGAGGTCCCATTCCCCCGGCACGCCTTTGAGCTCGTGCCTGCCCCGAGAGCCGAACTCGAAGCCGGAGCCGATGACCATGTCTCGCACGGTCTGCGATACGACTACCTCTCCGGGTGAGGCGAGGGCGGAGACGCGGGCACCGATGTGGACTGCCATTCCGGTCACGTCCCCGCTTTCGAACACGACTTCACCACTGTGAAGCCCGACCCGGACCTCGAGGCCTGCGCTCCGGCTGGCATCGCAAAGGGCGAGAGCGCATTGGATCGCCGGGGTAGGGGCGTCGAACACGATGAGAAAGCCGTCACCCGCTGTGTTCATCTCACGACCACCATGACGTGCAAAGAGGCGCCGTGCCTCGGCCCGGTGTGCCTCGAGGAGCCCGCTCCAAGCGCGATCCCCGACCGTGGCTGCGCGCTCGGTTGATCCGACCACGTCGCTGAACAGGACTGTTGCCACGCGACGGTCGATCGCACTGCCCACCCTCGTGCCGAGGAGGAACTCCTCGACTTCGTCCATGAGACCGTCGACATCGCCGAGGTAACCCGGCGTCTCGTCGCCCGGCAGTTCTACGTACTGGGCGTTCGGCAGATGCTCGGCCAGCCAACGCATGCCTTGGGCCGGGATGAAGGGGGCATCCTTCCTGTGCAGCAGCAAGGCAGGTGCGGTCACCGACGACAGCAGCGGACGCAAGTCGATCTCCAACATTCGACGCATCAGATCCGCCGCCATGCTGGGAGTGGCCGACATCCGCTCCAGCTTCCGAAACCAGCTCACGATCCGCTCATCCTGGGTCACCGAAGGGGCGATGAGGGGAAGGAGGATGGCTTGGCCCCACATGCCCTGTTCGATCACTCCCGCAACTGTTTTGAACGTATCGGGGTCGGGGCCCCAGGGATGGTCCTCATCGGGGGTCGAGGTGGCGAGCACCTCACCCAGAACGAGCGCGGACACCCGCTGTGGATGCATAGCCGCCATGGTCATCGCGATCGCTGCGGCATCGGTCCAGCCCACGAGAGCAGCCCGCTCCATTCCGACGGCGTCCATGACCGCAAGGACGTCAGGGACCATCTCATCGGTGCTGGCCTCGATCGAGGGCCGGTCGGAGAGACCGGTGCCCCTCTTGTCGAACAGTGCGACCCGTCCCATCGCGGCGTAACGCTCCAGAAATCGCCGGCATTCAGGCAACTCCCACAGGATCTCGAGGTGGGAGACCCATCCGATCATCACCAGGATGTCGAGCGGTCCGTCTCCGAAGACCTGATAGGCGAGGTCGACATTCCCGGACCGGGTGAATCTGACTTCGGGGACGAGCGACACTGCCCGCCGAGCCTAACTACGCGGCTCGATCTGCCCTCGCTCGAGCAGTCGCTCGAAATGGCGAATGGTGGAACCCACACCAACCTCGATTGGTGTCTCGGGGACGACGCCGATGATGGCGACGACGTCGTCAGCAGCAGGCTGCGCTGGAAAGGGAAGAGGCGTCTCGTCAAAAGTGATCGAACCAACCGAGCGGGGCGCCGCCGCCTCGATACGGGCCACGATGGTCGGCACGTCAGTAGCGACGGTGGGAAGGTTGAGCACGGTCGCCCCCTGGTAGGCCGAATCCGCTGCAGCCACCAGGACGCCGGCGATGTCCTGACCATGCTGCATCTGAAGGGGCCCCCCGAATGCGATGTGATAAGGACGTCCTGCTGCGGCGTGAAGCATCGCCTTGGTCGGGCCCGAAGTGAGCCCCTGGTCACGACCAACTCCGTATCCGGTGTGAGGTCGGATCCCGATCGAGG
>JBEVIF010000328.1:0-3193 GCA_040510795.1 Acidimicrobiia bacterium | reverse complement strand
GACTTCGTGATCGACGCCATGACCCATCGGCCGGCGACGGTCGTGCCGAGCACCCCGGTCTCCACAGCCCTGGAGCGCATGGCCGTGCTCGGTGTGGGGAGGCTTCCAGTGGTCTCGGAGGAGGACCCCGAGCTGCTGGTGGGCGTCTTCCGTCGGGAGGACGCAGTCCGTGCCTATCACGAGGCACTGACCTCGAGCACCGACATGGAATTGCAGCGGGCACGTCTCGCCCAGCGCACCGACCCGGGCGCCGGGTATTACGAGTTCCGCATCCCGCCGGGATCGATGGCCGACGGCCGCGCGATCCGGGAGGTCGCTTGGCCCGAGGGTTCGACCCTGGTGTCGATCCGCAGGGAGAGAGAGGTCCAAGTGCCAAGTGGCGACACTGTGCTCCGCAGAGGCGACGTGGTGACAGCCTTCGGCACCATCACCTCCAAGGACCGGATGATCGAGCGGCTCAACGCCGGCGCCGACGAGCCGACGGCCGAGATCTGGCTTGGGGACATGGAGGCTGTCGGGGACGATCCAGGTTCCGAGTCCGAGCCGGGCTCGTAGAATCATTGCGGTCGTGAGAGAGAGGGAAACTCGATGGAGGGTGTAGGCCTGGCGTTTCTCGCCTTGATCGTCCTGGTCGTGATCGGCTTCAGTCTGTATCGGCAGCGTCAGAGGGCTGCGAACGTGGACCTCGATGACAAGTCCTGGCTCCGCGCCCCGACCCCTGAGGCCGAGCCGACCGTACGCACGACCCCGGTCCGGGACTTCCATGTCCATGGCAATGAGGCGCGTGTGTCTTTCGATGTCCCCTTGCCGGATGTGGAGGACCAGGTGTTGAACGAGCTTCTCGTCGATGAGGCCGTCGAAGTGGTGAGGGAGAAACGCCACACGCTCCCGATCTCGGACGTAACCGAGATCGTCGTGTTCGCCGGGCGAGACGATATCCGGGAGATAGGTCGCACCACCCTTCCTTCACCCGGCCAGCTGCCGCCGCCCATGGAGAGAGAAGTCTTCAACCTGACCCACATAGCCCGGGACCCGTTTGCTTCGCAGTTCGAGGTCGACCACACCGTCAGTTACGACACTGCCATCCGCGTTCCTTCCGACGAGTTGGGCCCACTGCGAGACGAGCTCAAAGTGCCTCTCGGCCTCGATCGGGGCCTGCGGGCACGCGGGGTCGATCCCGACGTCGTAAGTGGCCCAGAGTTCGTGCTTGGCCTGCTCGAGCTGTTCGGATACAAGGTGGCGGCGCAGCGAGAGCCCGACGTCTACATGGCGACCAAAGCCAACATCAATACGTTCATCCGCACCGAGAACTACCGCCCGGGTGACCACCCCGAGCTGAGTGAGCAGACGGTGCGCAAATTCGTGGCCGAGTTCGCCACATCGGGGGCAGACCGGGGCATGCTCATCAGCGACAAATACGGGCCCTTCGTCACACACGACATCGAGGACAAGGATCGGCGGATCCGATTCATCACGAGGGAAAGAAGCCAGGCGTTCATCGATTCGATGGCCCTCGGATGAATCCATCCTGTCTCGAACCAGACCATGGGTAAGATGCGAGGAAAGGAGGGCTAGATTTGTTCAGCGGATTGAGAGCCCAAGAACTTCTTATCGTCCTGCTCATCGTTCTACTGATTTTTGGAGCGAGGAAGCTGCCCGACCTGGCCAGGTCCCTGGGGGCCTCTGCCAAGGAGTTCCGCAAGGGCGTGTCGGAGGGCTCCGAGGACGATGCCGAGGCTCAGGCTTCGGAGGCACCAGCCGAGGACAAGCCCGCTCCTGAGACGACAGCCCCGGACGCGCAAAAACCGGACTAGGCGCTGGAACCCAAACACGCCGCCGCGGCGTTGTTGAGTTAGGTCTCCGAGATGGAGTCCGTCCCACTCACCTGGGAAGAGGTTGCGCGTGTCTATGGACGGAAGATCTACAACTTCGCTTACCGGCTCACCGGGAACAGCGACGACGCCGCAGACCTCGTTCAGGAAGTCTTGCTCAGGGTCCGCAAAGGACTGGCCGCCTACCAGCCCGGCAGCTTCGAGGGCTGGCTCTGGCGAATCACCAGGAACGCATTCCTCGACGAGGTTCGAAAGCGCAACCGGCGCCCCACCGCACCATTGCCGGACGAGGTCGACAGGTGGGACATGGCCAGCAGCCCGTCGGCCGATGTCGAGTACTCCCGGATCTCGATCGGGGATGATGTCCAGAAGGCTCTGCTCGAGCTGCCCTACGAGTTCCGGGAGGCGGTTGTCCTTTGTGACATCGTCGGCCTGTCCTACGAGGAGATCGCACGAGCTGTTGCGGTGCCGGTGGGTACGGTGCGGAGCAGAATCCACCGGGGCCGGAAGCTCCTCAGGGAGTCTTTGACGTGAGCCACGCCGGTGAGCTCATTAGCGCCTATCTCGACGGAGAGCTGGCGAGACACGAGATCGACCAGCTTCAGGCGCATCTCGCGACCTGTGGGAAGTGCGCCGCCGAGATGCAAGAGATGCAGTCGGTCCGCTCCGCCGTTCGGTCGCTCCCCCTTTTCGAGCTGCCACCAGGACTGATCCCCGAAGCCGATGCGGAAGTCGTGCCGCTGCGACGGAACAAGGGATTCCTGGTTGGCGCCGCTGCAGCGGCCGTCGCCCTGATCATCGCCATTGCCGCCATCGTCACCCCGTCGACCCCATCCGTCACCCTCGAGGAGTTGAACAGCCGCTACGGGGCACGTGCTTCGCTCGATCCTGCATTCGGGCCGGCCAAGGTGGTCGTCCCGGATCTGGGAGACATCCTCGAGTGAGACGAGCTATCGCCCTTGCCGCCGCTCTGGTGCTCCTGCCGGCCTCGGCAGCGTTCGCTGCGGATCTCGACGAGCTGCTCGATGAGAGCAGGGAAGCTGCATATACAGCCGAGCAGGTGATCACGTGCTCGACGCCTGATGGTGCTCGCAACGCGGTCATCGAGTTGAGCCAGGCCAGTGGTGAGCTCCATATCGGCGCCCCGGTGGCGCCCGAAGTCGAAGTGGCATCTGGCTTCGGTGGTTGGACCCTGCTCCGTGAGGGAGCAGTGGTCAGCAGCGCCAATGTCCAGGGTGCGGGCGAGGAGCCGGAGCCCCGGTACACGGTGGATGAGGGCACCGAGACCGAGTACCTGGGCCGCGATGCGACCTTGTATCGGATGACCGGCGACGGTGTGGTTCGGGCCGAGCTGGTATTCG
>JBEVIF010000327.1:0-8818 GCA_040510795.1 Acidimicrobiia bacterium | reverse complement strand
GGCCGCACCGTCGGCGCCGGCCGAGTCGTAAAGATCGTCAAATGAGCGACCAACAGAAGATCCGCATCCGTCTCAAGGCCTACGACCACAACGTGGTCGACGAGTCCTCGAAGAAGATCACCGAGACCGTGGTGCGGACCCAGGCCAAGGTAAAGGGACCGATTCCTTTGCCTACCGAAATCCACCGGTACTGCGTCATCCGCGGGCCACACGTGGACAAGGACTCACGCGAGCACTTCGAGATGAGGATCCACAAGCGCCTCATCGACATCCTCGAGCCGACCCCAAAGACGGTCGACTCACTCATGCGACTCGAGCTGCCCGCCGGCGTCGAAGTGGAGCTGAAGCTGTGAATTCGCTGGCTGCCATTGCTGAAGGCTTGCTTCGGGTTGTCGTCCCTTCGCAGGAGTCGAAATGAACGCCATCCTCGGCACGAAACTGGGCATGACTCAGGTCTTCGACGACCAGGCCAGGGCAATCCCTGTCACGGTCATCAAGGCCGGGCCTTGTCGCGTCGTCCAGATCAAGACCGAGGAAACCGACGGTTACAACTCGATCCAGATCTCGTTTCGCGATGCCAAGCCGGGGAAGGTCAACAAGCCTGAAGCCGGTCACTATGCCAAGGCGGGAGTGGCCCCGGCTCGTCATCTCGTCGAGCTGAGGGTCGACGATCCCAGTGCCTACACCGTCGGCCAGGAGATTCGCATCGCCGACCTCTTCCAGGCCGGGACCAAGGCCGACGTATCCGGCGTGTCCAAGGGCAAAGGGTTCGCCGGCGTCATGGAGCGGCATAACTTCTCTGGTCAGGGCGCCTCGCATGGCAGCCACAAGGTGCATCGCGCCCCCGGTTCCATTGGCGCCTGTGCCACACCTGCCCGTGTCTTCAAGGGCACCCGCATGGCCGGCCGTCTCGGCGGGGAGCGGGTGACGACCCTGAACATCGACATCGTCGGCGTCGATGGCGAACGTGACATCCTCCTGCTCGGCGGCGCCGTCCCCGGTCCCAAGGGCTCGGTCGTCCTGGTTCGAGAGGCGGTCAAGGCCCATGGCTGACGTGAAAGCCCCTCTCTACACCTCGGACGGCACAGCCAAGGGCGATTTCAAGCTGGACGCAGAGGTCTTCGGGATCGAGCCCAACCTCCCCGTGCTCCATCAAGTGATCACAGCCCAATTGGCAGCGAAGCGATCAGGCACGGCCTCGACCAAGACCCGAGCCGAGGTGCGTGGTGGAGGTCGCAAGCCCTGGCGCCAGAAGGGTCTGGGCCGGGCTCGTCAGGGCTCGATCCGCGCCCCGCACTGGGTCGGCGGCGGTATCGCCCATGGGCCCAAGCCACGCGATTTCACCCAGAGGACGCCCAAGAAGATGAAGCGCCTTGCCCTCCGCAGCGCCCTCTCCGCCCGCGCCTCCGAGGAGGCGGTCATGGTGATCGAGGACATCGACTGGTCCTCCCCCAAGACCAAGCAGGCGATCACCCTGCTCGAGGCGATTGGAGCCGGTGGCAAGTCATTGGTCGTGCTCGGGAAGCTCGACGGGACCGCTGGCCGCTCTTTCCGGAATCTTCCCGACGTCCACCTCTGCGAGCCAGGTCACCTGACGCCCTACGACGTCCTGTGGGCCGACCAGGTGATCTTCACGTCTCACACCGTGGGGTCGGTGGGCCGCTCCAGCTCGTACGAAGTCAGCGACAGCGACTTCGTGAAAGACGAAGGGGGTGATTCCTGATGAAGGACCCACGTGATGTGATTCTCGCCCCAGTCGTCTCGGAGAAGTCCTACGACCTCATCGAGAACAACAACACCTACACCTTCGTGGTCGACCCTCGGACCAACAAGGAAGAGATCAAGGACGCCGTGGAGTCGATCTTCGGGGTCCGGGTGCTGAGGGTCAACACGCTCAATCGCAAGGGCAAGATGAAGCGCCAGGGATGGTCGCGTGGTCGTCGCAAGGACACCAAGCGCGCTCTGGTCACTCTCGCCGACGGCAATTCGATCGATCTGTTCGGAGTCTGAGATGGCAGTCAAGAAGCGCAAGCCAACCTCACCGGGCCGCCGGTTCCAGACCGTCTCGGACTTCGCCGAGATCACAACGGACACGCCCGAGAAGACGCTCATATCCAAGAAGGGGAGGACCGGCGGCCGGAACACCCAGGGTCGGGTCACGTCACGTCATCGTGGCGGCGGGCACAAACAGCGTTATCGGATCATCGACTTCCGTCGCGACAAGGACGGCGTGCCCGCCCGCGTCGCCACCATCGAGTACGACCCCAACCGCAATGCTCGCATCGCCTTGCTCAACTATGCCGACGGCGAGAAGCGCTACATCCTGGCCCCGGTCGGGGTCAAGGTGGACGACCGGTTGGAATCTGGGTCAGGCGCCGAGATCCGCCCAGGCAATGCACTCCCCTTGCGGAACATTCCTGCCGGCACGAACGTTCATGCCATCGAGATGCGTCCCGGTGGGGGCGCAAAGCTGGCCCGCTCCGCCGGCACTTCGGTGCAGCTGATGTCGAAAGAGAGCGATCTCGCCTTGCTGCGGCTCCCCTCCGGTGAGATGCGCCAGGTGCCGCTCGACTGTCGGGCGACCGTCGGTCAGGTAGGCAACACAGAGGCCGAGCTGATCAAGATCGGCAAGGCGGGCCGCAACCGGTGGAAGGGTGTCCGCCCCCAGACCAGGGGTGTTGCCATGAACCCGGTCGACCACCCGTTGGGTGGTGGAGAGGGCAAGTCCTCGGGTGGACGCCATCCGGTTAGCCCGTGGGGCAAGCCTGAGGGCCGGACCCGGAGCAAGAAGAAGGCGTCCAACCAGTACATCGTCCGCCGTCGCGCCAAGAAGGGCCGCAGATAACAATGAGTAGAAGTCTTAAAAAGGGCCCGTTCGTCGACGACCACCTGGCCAACAAGGTGGACGAGTTGAACCGATCCGGGAGCAAGCGTGTGATCAGGACCTGGTCCCGGCGCTCCACGATCATCCCCGAGATGATCGGGCACACGATCGCGGTCCATGACGGCCGCAAACACGTGCCGGTGTACATCACGGAATCGATGGTCGGCCACAAGCTGGGCGAGTTCGCCCCTACCCGCACGTTCCGTGGGCATGCCGACAAGGCAGCGAGGAAGCGATGAAGGTCAGAGCGCAAGCCAAATACGTGCGGCATTCGCCCTACAAGGTTCGACGTGTGCTCGACCTCGTGCGCGGGCTGCCCGTGCACGAGGCCGAGGACATGCTTCGGCTGACCTCGCGCGGCGCGACCGAGCCGATCAGCAAGGTTTTGAAGTCCGCTGTGGCCAATGCCGAGCACAACCACGCTCTCGACGCCGAGGACCTGGTCGTGGCCGAGGCTTTTGCCGACGAGGGCCCGACTCTCAAGCGTTACCGGCCCCGGGCCCGGGGGCGCGCAACCCGTATTCGCAAGCGCACGAGCCACATCACGATCGTGGTGTCGGACATGAATGAGGAGGTGAGTTGATGGGTCAGAAGGTTCACCCCTATTCATTCCGCCTAGGTGTCTCCACTGACTGGAAGTCGAAATGGTTCTCTAATAAGGATTACGTCGCGTTCGTCAACGAGGACTGGAGGATCCGCGACTATCTGAAGAAGGAGTTGGTCCGTGGCGCCGTGTCCCGGGTCGACATCGAGCGCACCCGTGACCGTCTCATCGTGGACATCCACACCGCACGCCCCGGCGTCGTGATCGGCCGCAAAGGTTCCGAGGCAGAGCGCCTGCGTGGTGATCTGGAAGCCCTGGCCAAGCGGCCGGTCAAGCTCAACATCAACGAGGTCAAGGACCCCGACCTAGACGCCGCCCTGCTGGCCAGAGGCGTCGCCGACCAGATCGAGAATCGCATCGCGTTCCGCCGCGCCATGAAGCGCGCCATCGCGTCCGCACTCAAGGCCGGAGCCGAAGGGGTTCGTGTCGAGTGCAAGGGCCGTCTCGGCGGGGCCGACATGGGTCGTCGCGAGTGGTACCGCGAGGGACGGGTGCCGTTGCACACTCTCCGTGCCGACATCGACTACGGGACCGCCACCGCCAAGACCACAGTTGGAGCAATTGGCGTCAAGGTGTGGGTATATCGGGGCGAGGTCGTCAGCACCGGCCGGGTCTCGGGTGACCGGATCGCGGCCGAGGCCGACCTGGCCACCGGAGGGCCGGCGCGTCGCACCCAGAAGAGCATCAAGTCCCGGGCCGAAGAGGCCGCCGGTGCCGGCGAGCGCAAGCCGCGTCTCATCGAGGCTGGCGGCGGAAAGCGGCTCGTCGAGGCCGGGGGCGGCAACAAGGAGGGTGGTCGGCGTTTGATCGAGGCCGGTGGCGGCCGCAGGCCGACTGCTGCAGAGGCCAAGGTCGAGTACGAGTCTGCCGTCGAAGACGTCGATGTCACCGCTCCAGCCGGCGATGCGCTGCCCACAGAGCCGGCAGGGGGAACCACGGAGGCAGTCGAGACCCCTGTGGAGGCAACGGTGCCTTCCGAGGCGGTCGAGGCAACTGTGCCTACCGAGGCGGTCGAGGCAACTACTCCCGTCACCTCTGAGGAGGAGGAATAGGCCGTGTTGATGCCCAAGAGGACAAAGCACCGCAAGGTTCATCGCGGACGCCGCTCCGGTGTCGCCAAGGGTGGGACCCATGTGGCCTTCGGGGAGTACGGCTTGCAAGCGCTCGAGTCGGGCTGGATCACAGCCAGGCAGATCGAGTCGGCTCGTGTCGCCATCACCCGTGCCGTCAAGCGTGGTGGCAAGGTGTGGATCACGATCTTTCCCGACAAGCCGGTGACCCAGAAGCCCGCCGAGACCCGCATGGGCTCAGGTAAGGGGAACCCGGAGTTCTGGGTATCGGTCGTGAAGCCGGGACGGGTGATGTTCGAGCTCGCCGGTGTGCCCGAGGACCTCGCCCGCGAGGCCATGCGGAAGGCCGGTCACAAGCTGCCGATCAAGACCCGATTCGTGACCCGGGAGGACTCATGACTCCTTCCGAAATCCGTGAAATGACATATACCGAGCTGATCGAGGCGTTGGCCGAGGCCAAGGAGGAGAAGTTCAATCTTCGCTTCCAACTCGCCACGAACCAGCTGGACAACCATGCCCGCATCAAGGCCGTCAAGCAGGACATCGCCCGGATTCTCACCGTGCTGCACGAGCGTGAGCTCGCCTCTGTCGACGCCGCAGCCGGGACCGAGGAGCGTGCCTGATGACAGATAGCGATACGAGAGGGCGCCGCAAGGTGCGTGTCGGCGTGGTCGTGTCCGACGCCCGTGATAAGACCGTGACCGTCGAGGTCCCAACCCAGCGAACCCACCCTCGATACGACAAGGTGGTGAGGCACAGCACGAAGTTCCATGCCCATGACGAGACCAACGACGCCAAGCTCGGCGACACGGTCCGCATCATGGAGACCCGCCCGCTGTCGAAGCAGAAGAGGTGGCGCGTGGTGGAAGTCGTGGAGAGGGCCAGATGATCCAGCAGGAGTCCCGGCTCAAGGTGGCGGACAACACCGGTGCCCGCGAGGTGCTCTGCATCCGCGTGCTCGGGGGCTCGTCCCGCCGCTACGCCGGGGTGGGCGATGTGATCGTGGCTGCGGTCAAGGATGCCAACCCGGGTGGGTCGGTCAAGAAGGGCGAGGTGGTCAAGGCTGTCGTCGTCCGCACCAAGAAGGAGTCGCGCCGTCCGGACGGCACGTATATCCGTTTCGACGACAACGCATGTGTGATCATCGACAACAACTCCCAGCCCCGCGGGACCCGCATCTTCGGTCCGGTGGCCAGGGAGCTTCGTGATCGCAAATTCATGCGAATCGTCTCATTGGCACCAGAGGTTTTGTGATGAAGCTGAAGCATGGGGACAAGGTGATGGTGATCGCCGGCAAGGACGCCGGCAAGGAGTCGCGCATCACACGCGTCATCCCCGACAAGGGCAAAATCCTGGTCGAGGGGGTCAACACTGCCAAGCGGCATCGGCGCCCCACTGGCACGACCATGCAGGGGGGGATCATCGACAAGGACATGCCGATCGACGCATCGAACGTGATGATCGTCTGTGAGAAATGCGGCCCGACCCGCATCGGTCATCGCATAGACGACAAGGGCAAGAAGCACCGGACATGTGTCAAGTGTGGGGGTGACCTATGAGCGAGCAACCGCGTCTCAAGACTGTCTACGCCGAGCAGCTCGCCCCGCGTCTCAAGGACGATTTGGGGCTGGCCAACGTCATGCAGGTGCCCCGTCTCGAGAAGATCGTGGTGAACATGGGTGTGGGTGAGGCGGTTCAGGACAAGAAGTCGATCGACTCCGCCATGGACGAGCTCACCCTCATCACCGGGCAGAAGCCGAAGATGAATCGCTCTCGCAAGTCTATTGCCAACTTCAAGGTGCGCGAGGGCATGCCGGTCGGCGCATCGGTGACCCTCCGCGGGACTCGCATGTGGGAGTTCTTCGACCGTCTGCTTGGCATCGCCATACCGCGAATCCGGGACTTCCGGGGGCTCAACCCTCGATCGTTCGACGGTCGGGGCAACTACAGCTTTGGGGTGACCGAGCAGCTGATTTTCCCCGAGGTCGACTTCGACCAGGTGTCGGCGACCAGGGGAATGGACATAACGATTTGTACGTCAGCGACCAACGACGAGCACGCAAAGGCGTTGCTCGATGCCTTCGGATTCCCATTCCGCAAGGCAACCGCCGGGGTCTGAAGGAGGATTCTGAATGGCAAAGAAATCGCTGGTCGTCAAGGCCAGTCGCAAGCCGAAGTACAAGGTCCGCGGGTACAGCCGATGCCAGCGTTGCGGCCGCGCCCGCGCCTACCTGCGTGACTTCGGCATGTGTCGCATATGTGTGCGTGAGCTGGCGTCGCGTGGCGAGCTCCCCGGTGTGAGAAAGGCGTCTTGGTAATGATCACCGATCCGATCGCCGACATGCTCACCCGGATCCGCAATGCGGTCGCCGTCGGGCATGAGAGAGTCGTAATGCCTTCCTCCAAGATGAAGGTCGGAATCGCCCGCATCCTCGTCGATGAGGGCTTCATCGACCGTTACGACGTCAAGGCCGAGGGCGCCCTGAGCGAGCTCGAGCTCGTGCTGCGTTACGGCAACCGCCGTCAGCCCGCCATCGAGGGGATCAAGCGCGTGTCCAAGCCCGGTCACCGCGTTTACCGGGGCGCCTCAGAGCTCCCCCGCGTCCAGGGCGGCCTTGGTGTCGCCGTGGTGTCCACGAGCCAGGGTCTTCTCCCCGACCGTGAGGCCCGTCGCCGTCGTCTCGGCGGCGAGGTCGTGTGCGAGGTCTGGTGACATGAGCCGTATCGGAAAGATGCCAGTGGACATGCCGTCCGGCGTCGACGTCAAGGTGGACGGGAGTCAGGTCACCGTCAAGGGCTCCAAGGGCGAGCTGTCGCGCCAGTTCAACGACCGGGTCAGCTTCTCGGTTGAGGATGGCGTCATCACGGTCGTCCGTGAGGATGACACCCGGGAGTCGAGGGCTTTGCATGGTCTGAGCCGCGCCCTCCTTGCCAACATGGTCCATGGGGTCTCTGAGGGATTCACCAAGGTGCTCGAGATCCAGGGTGTCGGTTATCGCGCCAGCCTCAAGGGCTCCGATATCGAGTTGCTCGTCGGGTTCAGCCACTCCGTAGATGTGAAAGCTCCCAAGGGAATCACTTTCGAGGTGCCCGAGCCGACCCGCATCGTGGTGTCGGGGATCGACAAAGAGCAGGTTGGCCAGGTCGCGGCCGACATCCGCAAGGTGCGCCCGCCCGAGCCCTACAAGGGCAAGGGGATCAGGTACGCGGGTGAGTATGTGCGGCGTAAGGCCGGGAAGGCAGGTAAGTGATGCGAGGCTCACGCGAAGACGCCCGGAGCCGGCGTCACACCCGGGTCCGCAAGCGTGTCCATGGCACCGGAGAGCGCCCCAGATTGGCCGTATACAGAAGCAACAAGTACATCTATGCCCAGGTCATCGATGATGTCGAGGGCCGCACGTTGGCCGCTGCCTCCTCCCAGGAGTCCGGCCTTCGCTCGGACAACCTCAACCTGGCCGCCGCAGCCAAGGTTGGTGAGGCCGTCGCCACGAGGGCCAAGGACGCCGGCGCGACAGCCGTTGTCTTCGACCGTGGCGGATACAAGTTCCACGGCAAGGTCAAGGCCCTCGCCGATGCAGCACGTGAAGCCGGATTGGAGTTCTAGACATGGCCCAGGACCAACAGACGACGTTCGACGAGCGTGTCATCCAGATCAACCGCGTGGCCAAAGTGGTCAAAGGCGGCCGCCGCTTCAGCTTCACCGCTCTCGTGGTGGTGGGTGATGGAGCAGGCAAGGTCGGCATCGGATATGGCAAGGCCAAGGAAGTGCCTGCGGCCATCCAGAAGGGGATGGAGACGGCGCGACGCGCCATGGTCGAGATCCCTATGGCTGGTCAAACCGTGGTCCACCAGGCGACCGGTGAGCATGGTGCCTCACGCGTCTTGATCAAGCCGGCCGCACCCGGCACGGGTGTCATCGCCGGCGGGGCGGTGCGCCAGATTTTGGAGGCAGCCGGCGTGAAGGACGCCCTGGCCAAGTCTCTCGGATCGCCCACTCACCTCAATGTGGCCAAAGCTGCCATGAACGCCTTGACCGGACAACGCCGGCCCGATGAGGTCGCTCGTCTCCGGGGCAAGCAGGCGGAGGACATCGTCCCTCCCGGACTGCTGGCCGCCTATCGCTCGACAGAGGCGATGCGGGCCCACTCCAAGTGAGGATTTGATGGCTGACAAGATCGTGAAAGTGACATTGAGGAGATCGGTGATCGGCGAGAAGCCCAAGACCAGGGCGACCGTCGAGTCGCTCGGCCTGCGGAAGCT
>JBEVIF010000326.1:0-7061 GCA_040510795.1 Acidimicrobiia bacterium | reverse complement strand
GGCATCAACATGCCGGCGCGGACCGTTGTGTTGGAGTCCCTCTCCAAGTTCAACGGCGAGACGCACGAGCTCATGCGACCGGGTGACTACACCCAACTGACGGGCCGGGCAGGGCGGAGAGGAATCGACGTCGAAGGATATGGAGTGGTGCTGCACTCGCCATTCGTCCGCTTCGGCTCGGTCACAGAGGTTGCCTCCATCGGCTCGCATCCGCTTCGATCGAGTTTCCGCCCCACGTACAACATGACGGCGAATCTCGTCGCCAACTACAGCCAGGAGCAGGCCGAGGAGCTGCTCGAGGCCTCGTTCGCCGCGTTCCAACGCGAGGGCGACAAGCACGCCGCTGATACGACCATCGAGGCACTGGAGCACTCCCTCGAGAAAGAGGAGTCAGCGGCGCATTGCGAGCGGGGACCAGTGGAGGAGTACATGGCGCTCGTGGAGTCTGCTCAGCCAGAGGGCCACAATGACCGGATCTCGTCGATTCTCGGGGCAGGTCAAGTAGTAGATGTCCCCGGCGGCGCCCGCGATGGACGCTATGTGATCCTGAAGCGACTGGCCCGAAAAGACGGTGGCGCCAGATACCTGGTTCTCGCCACGTCGGGACGGGTCTCGACCATCGGGTATCGCGACGTCGTGGATGGGTCCACGATTGTCACCGAGTTGGAGATCCCTCTCCCTGTGCGGCCGAAAGACCGAAGATACGTTCAGGATCTCCTACGGGTGCTCCGGAGAGTGCCACCACGCGAGTCGAGCAAGGAGATCCGCAAGCACCCGATCATCGACCACCCGGTCGCTGGATGCCCGGATGCAGCCCGGCACCTCGCCGCCGCTCGCCGAGCGGTGCGGATTCGGCGCAAGCTGGAGCAATATCGATCAGCCCGCAGAAGCTCGGGCCATGGCCTGGTAGAGGAATTCGATGGCATCCGCCGTCTGTTGGAGGACCTGGGTTACCTCGAGGGCTGGCAGCTGGCCGAGCGAGGTCAGCGGCTCCGAGGGATCTACAACGAATCCGATCTCCTTCTCACCGAATCACTCGAGCAGGGCCTGTTCCACGGTCTGGAGCCGGCCGAAGTCGCCGCCCTCACATCGGTGTTCGTATACGAGCCGAGAACCGACACGGCGTCCCTGGCCGAGTGGCCAACCGCCGCTCTGGCCGAGCGTTGGGAGGAGCTGGATCGTCTCTGGAAGGATCTGGTGGATCGGGAACGATCGCTCCGTCTCACGCCGACTCGACGCCCCGACCCCGGGTTCGGCACCCAGGCATACCAGTGGGCATCGGGTGCCGACTTCGACGATTTGACCAGCAAGGGGCTGGCTCCAGGGGACTTCGTTCGTGTCTCACGCCAACTCGTCGACCTGGTACGTCAACTGCGGGACAGCGCGCCCGGTCTTCGTGAGGAGGCGGTTGCTGCCCTCAGGGCGATTGACCGAGGGGTGGTCGCCGCCCAGGGAGTCGGCTAATTGCCCAAGTGGCATATCTATGTGAATCGGGCCGCTGGAAGGAAGGCGTCCGAGCCTGCTGCGATCCGCGATCTGCTCCGAGAGATCGGCCTCGACTTCGATTTGCACGCCCCAGACTCAGCGGACGAGACGAGGGCCCTGATCGAGGAGTCCGCACGATCCGGGGCAACTCATTTCGCCGTTGCCGGCGGGGATGGCACGGTCAACCTGGCGGTGAACGCCCTCATGCCCCTTGGATTGGCGGCTCCGCCCGTGATCGGGGTGTTGCCCGTCGGCACTGGCTGTGACCTGCTCCGCACGTTCGGGTTGCCCCAGGATGTGGCAAGGGCAGCTCGCCATTTGACCACCAACGAGGTCTACGACGTCGATGTGGCGACCTTGGAGGGCAGCTGGGGGCTTCGGTATTTCGTCAATGTCGCTCAGACCGGGGTGGGAGCCGCCGCCGTCCAATCCGCTATGTCTCTTGGGCGTCGACTTGGGGCGGCCCGATATCCGCTCGCTTTTGTGGCTCGGCTTCCCGGGTTCCCTAGGGCGAAGGTCAAGGTCACCACCGAGCGACGCACGATCGAATCGGAGGCGCTGGCGGTGATCCTGGCCAATGCCCAGTTCTTCGCCGGCGGCTGGAATGTCGCCCCCAAGGCGATGCTTGTCGATGGGGCCCTGGACGTCCAGATCATCAACTGCCGCAAGACGTCCGCCCCCGCCCTCGTGCCCAAGGTGATCAAGGGCACTCATCTCGGCGATCCCGCAGTGCGAAGGCTCTCGGCAGCCGAGTTCAGCATCGAGACCGACCCGCCGTGGCCGGTCGAATGCGACGGCGATCTTGTGGGGAATACAGCGGTGAAAGGCCGTGTTATCCCCGCCGCGATCAGTCTCAAGATCTGAGACGAAGGCGACTTATACTCCCGCGCCGCCAAGGGGCTGAAAGCCGAGTGGACGATGGCTAGAGAAAAAGTGGAAGAGATCACTGAACAACCCGAAGACGACCTCGTCGACGCGCCCGAGGAGGAACTCGACGAGGACGCGATTCCAGACCTCGACGAGGATCTAGAGGAAGAAGCAGATCTCGAGCCCGAATTCGAGGACGAGGCGTTCGAAGAGGAAGACGAGTCGGAAGAAGCCGACTACGACGCCGGGGACGACGAAGACGACGAGGAGCAAGACGAGGAGACGACCGAGGCACTCGAAGAGCTGGAGAGCGAGGAACTGCAGTTGCTCGATGAAGAGGCTGGAGAGGCTCTTCTAGTCGACGAAGCCGAGGAGCTCCGCGCCATCCGCCGCGAGGAGTTGACCATGAACGTCGACGCCCAGCTGCAGAGGTCGGACGAGTTCGTTTGCCAGAATTGCTTCATGGTGAAGAGGACGAGCCAGCTGGCCAATCGCAAGAAGATGCTGTGCGTGGACTGTGCCTCCTGACCGGGTAACGGTCGCCATCCCCACGTACAACGAGAAAGAGAACCTCCCCGACATCTCGAAGGCAGTAACCGCCCACGGTTACCGGTTGCTCGTTGTGGATGACTCGTCCCCTGATGGGACTGGTGAGCTAGCGGATCGCCTAGCCGGGGAGGACGGCTTGATCTCGGTGCTCCATCGCTCGAAGAAGGAGGGGCTGGGTCCGGCATACGCGGCCGCCTTCGACAAGGCATTGGCGGATGGAGCCGAGATCGTTATCGAGATGGACGCCGACTTCTCTCACGACCCCGCCGACCTGCCCCGTCTAGTGGAGGCGATCGACAAGGGCGCAGATCTGGCCATCGGGTCCCGGTATGTCAAAGGGGGCAACACCCCGGATTGGCCGCTGACGCGTCGCCTCATCTCGAAGGGCGGGAATCTCTACGCCCGGTTCATGCTCGGGATCCCGGCCCACGACGCCACAGCCGGATTCCGCGCTTACCGGGCCGAGGCGTTGCAGACGATCCCTTACCGAGCTGCGCAGGCCTCCGGCTACGCATTCCAGGTGGAGATGGCCATGCGGGCCTATGAGACCGGGTTACGCGTCGTCGAGATCCCGATCACCTTTCGCGACCGCACGAGAGGGACCTCGAAGATGGGGACCGAGATCGTCGTGGAAGCGATGAGACTGGTGACCGTGTGGGGCTGGCAGCGAGCTAAGCGAGGGGTGCGCTCGTGGGGGCGGTGAGCGTCACCGCCAGGATGGCGGGCCTGGATGATGTCTCCGCATTGGTCGGGCTCTATCGGGGCCTCGAGGAGGAAATGACTGCCCTTCACCCGATGTGGCCAATGGCCGACGGTCTCGCAGAGCCCGTCGCAGCTTCGTTCGAACGAATCCTCGAGGATCCCGAGGGTCTCGTCGTGATAGGCGAGTTGGACGGGTATCCGTTCGGCTTCGTCACCGCCCAGGTCGAGGAGCTCCTGCCCCAGGCCAAGGGGGAGAACGTCGGCTCGATCCGATTGATCTATGTCGAGCCTGATGCGAGAGAGGTCGCCCTCGGTGAGGAGATGCGTGAGTTCGTGATGGATCTCTTCCGCAAACGTGGGATCTCGAAGTTCGACGCACACGTCCTGCCCGGTCATCGTCTGGCAAAGAACTTCTTCGAGGCGGGAAGCTTCTCGGCCCGTTCCATCATCATGCACCACGATGACGAGCGTTGACCGTCCACTCGTGGGTGTCGGCGTGGTCCTGGTCGACGACGACGGTCGGATCCTCCTCGTCCAACGGGGCCATGAGCCATCGGAGGGGCTCTGGGCCGTGCCGGGCGGAAAAGTGGATCTCGGGGAAACGCTGAGGGACGCAGCGGTTCGAGAGGTGGCCGAAGAGACGGGTCTCGAAGTGGAGATCGGTGAAGTGATCTGGGTCGGGGAGCACATCTCCGATCATGGCCACATCGTGCTCATCGACTTCCTCGGGTCGGTCGTGGGCGGAGAATTGATCGCCGGTGATGACGCCGATCGCGCGGAGTGGGTCACCCTGGCCCTTGCGGCCGACTACCCCCTGACTTCGACGATGTACGAACTGATCGAGCTGCTCGACTCCCGGACCGGGTCATAGGCTGACTCAAATGAGCCCCGTTGCGCTGCTCCAGGAGCTGATTCGCAACAAGTGTGTCAACGATGGCTCACCAGACAGTGGGCAGGAGGTGCGCTCGGTGCGCACCCTCGTCGAGTACATCGGGGTCGAAGGGGAGGTATTCGAGCCCGTCGCCGGCAGGCAGTCGTTGGTATATCGGGTCCCCGGATTCGACCCCGAGGCGCCTTCGCTCGCCCTGGTCCCGCATATCGATGTGGTCCCGGTCGACCCGGCAGGCTGGTCGAGAGATCCCTTCGCCGCCGAGATCGAGGACGGATTCGTCTACGGCCGGGGTGCCGTGGACATGCTCAACGTCACCGCGGCCATGACTGCTGCAGTACGTCCCTACCTGATCGGGGATAGGGCGCCACGTGGCGACCTCCTTTTCGCGGCAGTCGCCGATGAGGAGGCGGGTGGGCGGCTCGGCGCAAAGCATCTCGTCGACGAGCACTGGAGCCTGGTATCCACCGATTACCTGCTGACGGAACTCGCCTACCCCGCGTTGACCGTGGGGGGCCGACGCACCGTGCCGGTCTCGATCGGGGAGAAGGGGGCCTATTGGTCATTTCTCGAAACGGGTGGCACACCTGGACATGGCTCCATCCCGTATGGCGCGGACAACGCCCTGGAGAAGATGGTCCAGGCCCTGGACGGGATCATCAGCGCCCCCGCGCCGGCGGCGGTGACCGAGGAATGGCTGAGTTTCGTCGAGGAATTAGGCCTCGACGCCGACTCGGTCCAGCGGCTCACCGACATCGACCAATTGGACGAGGAGATCGACCGGATAGCTGTGGATGACCCGGCGCTAGCCCGCTATATCCACGCCGCCACCCATCTCACGATCTCGTCCAATGTGATCAAGGCAGGGACCAAGACCAACGTCATAGCCGACAAGGCCCATGCCGAGCTCGACATACGCGCTCTCCCTGGAATGGATCGTGAGTTCGTCGACGCCCATCTCCGAAAGTCCATGGGGACCGGGTCCGGTCACATCGAGATCATCCCGGTGATGGACAGCGAGCCGACTGTCTCACCGACCGGCAACGCCCTGTGGGAAGCCATCGGGGATGCCGTCGAGGCCTTGGACGGTCACCGGAATCTGGCGCCGACATTGATGACAGCAGCGACCGACGCCCGCTTCTGGCGGGCGAGGGGCACCATCTGTTACGGCGTGGGACTCTTTGACGAACGCATGGGCTTCTCCGAGATGCTGTCGCTCTTCCACGGCCACGATGAGAGGATTTCGGCAGCGTCTGTCGAGCGGACCACCGTCCTCTACGAACATGTCCTGGAGCGCTTCTTCACCGCAACATGACCGTCATATGCGACATCGACGGCGTCGTCTATCGCGGCGACCAGCTCATTCCCGGTTCGGACAGAGCCCTGCGCCGCCTGGTCACAGCGGGAGTGGACCTCTACTTCGCCACCAACAACAGCACGAAAACGCCGGCGAACGTCGCCGAGCGGATATCGACGATGACGGGCGTCGATATTTCTGCCGGTTCGATTGTCACCTCATCCGAGGCAGCCGTGGGGATGCTCGAGGAAGCAGAGCATCCGGTGATGGTCCTGGGCTCGGATGGGATCACGACAGCACTGGCTGAGGCCGGGATCGGGGTGACTGACGATCCCATGCAAGCGAGAGCGCTCCTGGTCGGGCTCGATTGGGACTTGAGCTACGAACGACTGACCAGAGCGGCGGACGCAGTTCGGGCCGGGGCGCGGTTCATCGCGACCAACACCGACCCGACATATCCGGTTCCAGGTGGCCTGCTCCCAGGTGGGGGAGCGATGGTTGCTGCGGTGCAAGCGACGACCGGAGTCATCCCCGAGGTCGCCGGCAAGCCACACCGACCGATGAGGGAGTTGCTCCGGGCTCGAGGGATCGGATCGGCATGGATCATCGGCGATCGGGTTGACACCGACATTGCTCTCGCCGCCACAGAGCCCGACTGGACCTCCATCCTCGTCCTCTCAGGTGTGACCTCCCAGAGGGAGGCGTTGGGCGCCGATCACGTCGCACCCGATCTCGCGGCGGCGGTCGACCTCGTGCTGGCTACCTGAGAAGAACGGCTCCTGCCCCCGTCCCGTAGCCTTCGAGCATGGGTGATTTCTTGTTGACCATCGGCTTCGTGCTCCTCTTCGCATGGGTGGCCCGAGGCCTGGTTGGAGCCCGGGAGTTGACCTGGCGGAGAACCCTCCTCGCCATCTTCGTGGGAGTTGTTTTCGGCATGGCAGTGGCCATCCTGCTCCTGGTCCGCGACTTCACCCAGGATCAGGAGATCGAGGGGGGACAGATCTTCGCCCTCTCCCTGCCCTTCGCCTTGATCGGCACGATGGGGGCGATCGTCGTCCTCGAGCTTCTTTTCGCGCAGCCGAGGGCACGGCGGGGCCTCCATGTGCCCCATCCGTTCAAGGCATTGCGTCGTCGAGCCGGGATCATCCGTCGCGGCTGGCAGGTAACCCGCATAATCGCCCGCAACGGCCTCGCCCCGTTGGTCGGCTTGCGCCGGGGTGAGGTCTCAGCGCGAAGCCCTGAGGAGCTCGCCCGCCGGGTTCGCGTCGCCCT
>JBEVIF010000325.1:0-4741 GCA_040510795.1 Acidimicrobiia bacterium | reverse complement strand
GGCTCTCGGGGGCCAAGGTCCGAGTCATCGAGCAGCGCAGCGAGCCCAGGCCATGGGCGCCGGCGTTGGCGGTACAACCACGAACCATGGAGATACTGCATGGCCTCGGCGTGGCTGATGCCCTCTTGGAACGGAGTCTCTCCGAGGTGGCGCTAAAGGTTCATGGTGATGGATGGAGCGTCGAGGGCCGACTTCATCACCTGCACCTTCCCGCGACCCAATTCCCCTTCGTCTTGTTCGCCCCCCAACCCGATGTCGAGGCCGTGTTGAGAGGTCGACTCAGGGACCTCGAGGTGGAGGTCGAATGGGGAAGCCAGCTGACCGGACTGGTTCAACACAGGGACCGCGTGGAGTGCCGAGTACACCATTCAGAAGGAACCGACACATGCATCGTGGCCAAGTACGTGGCAGGGTGTGATGGCTCCGAAAGTCTCGTCCGGACGCTGATCGGAGCCCGATTCCAGGGAGGTGACTATCCCCGAGCGATCGTTATAGGGGATGCTGATCCAACCGACGATCTCGAAAGTAGCACTGCACACGCCATTCTTCAGCGGGCCGGAATCATGTTCAGCTTCCCGCTCCCCTCGGGAGGTTGGCGCATCATTGCGCCCGACATGGAGGCCGAGGGTGATCTGATCAAAGCGGTATCTCGGCATACCGGCGGCTCAGTGCGACTTGCCAACGTCCATTGGGTGAAGTCGATTCGGCCGCAGCACAGACTGGCCAGCAGCTACGGGGTGGGACGGATCTTTCTCGCCGGCGACGCCGCTCACGTCCACAGTCCAGCGGGGGCTCAGGGAATGAACACCGGTATCCAGGACGCCGCCAATCTCGGATGGAAGCTCGCGATCGTGCTCCGTGGGGGGCCGGACACGCTTCTGAGCTCCTATGAAGTCGAACGCCGCCCGGTCGCCAAGAAAGTGTTACGAGTGACCGGCATCGCCCACGCTTTCGAGACTTCGGACGCCCTGCCGTTCAGGATCGGCCGGCGTTGGGCGGCCCCGCTGGTGGCCGGCCTTGTTTTGCCTCGGCCGAGGCTTGTTTCTCTTGTCGCCCGCGCCGTATCCGGACTTGACATTGGATATCGGCGAGGTGCCGTGGACGATGTCGCCCGGCCCGGCCGACGATTTCGCCCCGGGAGGCGTTTGGCGGATCTGCCGCTGACGCATGGGACATCGACACATCTCCACGGGTTGATCGACGGCGCAGGCTTCTATCTCCTCGAGTTCGACGGACAAATCGCTGACGATTCGCGCGAAGAGATCTCGCAGGATCATGAGGGCGTTGTGACGATCAAGCGGATAGCTCAATCATCGTTGCCTCCTGGCACACGCACCCCGTCGTATGTCCTGGTGAGGCCCGATGGCTACATCGCCACCGCAGGGCACGATTCAGGGGTTGAGCGTGCTCGCCGCTATCTCGATCGATGGGTCCGAACTACCACGAGCAGGGAGCATGTTTCAAGCACGTCGGAAGCCTGAACGCCAAGAACCACTGGTCCTCGAGATTTCGCGGAGCTCGAGGACCAGCAGTTCCAGCATGTCAGGTGTTGCGGACAACCACCTTCAGCGCCCCCGTCTCGGAGGCCCGGCTGAAGACGTCGTACGCGGCGTCGAAGTCGTCGATCCCGAAATGATGGGTGACGAGTGGCGACGGATCGATCAGTCCGCCCTGGATGAGGCGGAGCAGCGTCGGAGTCGAATAGGTGTCGACCAACCCAGTGGTGATCGTCACATTTTTGATCCAGAGCTCTTCGAGGTGAAGAGTTGCCGGCTCGCCGTGCACGCCGATGTTGGCTACCCGGCCGCCAGGTCGGATCAACGACGCGGCCAACTCGAAGGTGGAGGGCACTCCCACCGCCTCGATGGCCACATCGGCTCCGAGGCCCTCGGTCAAGCCGGCGATCGTTTCCTTCGGATCGACGTTGCCGTTGTTGATCGTGACATCGGCGCCGAAACGCTTGGCTGCCTCCAGCCGATTGTCCGCCAGGTCGATGGCGATCACGTGGGACGGGCTGAACAACCGTGCCCCAAGAATCGCCGCCAGGCCGATTGGGCCGGCCCCGACGACTGCGATCACGTCACCGGGCTCGACCTTTCCGCCGAGCACGCCAACCTCGTATCCCGTAGGAAGGATGTCGGCGAGCATGAGCAGCTGTTCGTCCGGGACGCCCGCCGGCGCCTTATACGTGGAAGTGTCCGCGAACGGCACTCTCACGTACTCGGCCTGGGTGCCGTCGATCAAGTGGCCGAGGATCCAGCCACCTCCACCGAGGCATTGCCCGTACCGGGCTTCCCGGCAGAAGCGACACGATCCACAAGACGTGATGCACGAGACCAAAACCCTGTCCCCCGGCTTGACCCTCTTGACACCGGATCCGACCTCGACGACGGTTCCCACCGCTTCGTGCCCGAGAATCCTCCCATCTGTCACCGCCGGCACATCACCCTTGAGGATGTGGAGGTCGGTGCCGCAGAACGTCACCGAATCGACCAGGACAATCGCGTCCGTGTCGTCCACGATCACAGGCTCGGGCACATCCTCCCAGGCCTTGTTGCCAGGTCCGTGATAGACCATGGCCTTCATGATGTCTCCTTTCTGAAGACCTGATCACCATCCAACGTGCTGGAGATCGGTCCGAACAGGGGACAAAGCCCCCTTCCGGGTGGGACCGCCTGGCTCACCGCGTAGCCGAATTCGGTCGCTGGGACAGCCAGCTCACCGTGCACCTCAAAAACGAGTTCTTGGTAACCCAGAAGAACGGGTCCTTTTCCTCTGGGTGGCACCGACCAGTTGCAGCACTGTCGAAGAAAGGAGTCACAGAAGGAGAGCCACGATGGATGTTCTGAGCGGTGCCACAGGATGGCCGGCACCTTCAGCCAAAGCCCGAAGCTTTGGGGCCCATGTTTATGTGTTATCGCTGGCTCTGGCAGTTGTTGCCGCCGCGGCAGCGGCTTTGACGTTTCTTGTCCCGGGGATCCTGTTGGGGCCGGCCGTATCGAACGGCAACGCTCGAGGGACCGCAGTCGTGATCCTCCTGTTGGCCATTCCCGTGCTGCTCTTGGCGATATGGCTCGAGCGACGAGGATCTTGGCGAGCGGTGTTCGTCTGGCTCGGAGCACTGTTCTACTTGGTGTACAACGCCTTCCTCTTTCTGTTTCTCACACCCTTCAACAGCCTCTTCCTTCTCTACATCGCCTTTCAAGCGTTGGCCCTGTTTTCGACCGCAGCCCTGGTTCGGGCAGTGGATCCGAGTCGGACCATCAACTCCATGAGGCGATTGCCGGTGAAGGGTCTGGCGATCTTCGTCTGGACGATCGTCGTTCTGAATGCGACGGCCTGGCTGCAAGAGGTCGTACCGGCAATGAGTGCGGAGAATTCCGCATCGTTCCTAGAAGGTCTCGGAGTCGCAACCAACGCTGTCTATGTGCAGGACCTTGCGTTTTGGCTGCCGTTGATGACTGTGGCCGCATGGTGGATGTGGCATCGACGCCCGCTGGGAATCTTCCTCACGGGATCCTGGCTCGTTTTCGGCGCCATGGAATCCGTTGGAATCGCGGTGGACCAGTGGTTCGGACATCGGGCGGATCCACTGTCTCCCCATGCATCCGAGTCCGTCATACCGATGATGGTGGCACTCGCCATCGTGAATCTCGTCGGTGTCTATTTCTATCTCCGAAGGGAACGTCGAACCGCGAGCAATTGGATGCTCGAAGACCATGAAGTAGGACCGCTGCATTGAGCCGACCCGTGGCTGTGAAGCCGAGTGCCGGACGTTGGCGGCACCGAAAGGAGGAACAAATGTCGGTCACATCCCAGTCTCGAAGCACTGCTTCGACACGTCACACTCGACCCGCGACGATCAAATGGCTCGCGGCGTTACTGGGGCTGCTCACAGTCGGCGCTCTCCAGGGAGGGATTGCGATGGTCGTTGATCCCCTCGAGCCGCTTGGCTTGCCCGTCAGCTATCTCGACGGCACACCGATCGATGACTACGTGTTGCCAGGCCTGTTCTTGTTGGGCATTGCAGCTGCAAGTCTGATCACGATGGCTGGCCTGCTTTTCCGGTGGGATTGGAAGTGGGCAGCTCCGATTGAGAAGCGCATGGGCCACCGCTGGCCTTGGCTGGCTGCTTTGGCCACAGGAGGCGTGCTTCTGATCTTCGAGATCATCGAGCTCTTCCTCGTCCCATTCCATCCCGTGATGCACCCACTGCTAATCGTCGGTTCGCTGGCGATCATCGCGCTCGTCCTGACGCCTTCGGCGCGCTCTTACCTGAAGAGGACCTGAGATGGAGACGCTGGTGCGGGGCCGTTCCTACTCCGATCCGGTCGCTGCGGGCCCAGATCGCGGTCCACAGACGTGGCCAGTAATCGCCATGATGCTGTTGGGCTCGGCATTGTCGCTCATCATCGCCACGGGCTCATTGGATCGACCGCTGATCCTCCTGGCAATGACGGCGAGCCTCACGTTCGCCGTGAGCGCTGGCTGGTTGCGGTCCGTGACGTGGCCCGCCATTTTCTGGGGTGCGTGCGGACTCACTGTGGGACTCGCCGTGGGCGTGCGTTGGCTGATGATCGATGGCGCGAGTCCCTCGGCGGTCGCCGGGTTGATTGCGCTCGCCAGTGGTGTGGCTGTCGTTGTCGCGTCCATCGCCCGGATGTCCCAACGCCGCCCAGCCTGGGCTCGAGCCCTGATCATCCTCTCCGTCACCCTGGGCGTGGCCGTCTTCGTTTGGACA
>JBEVIF010000324.1:0-5693 GCA_040510795.1 Acidimicrobiia bacterium | reverse complement strand
GGCCGGATCGCGGGTAGCGGTGAACGACCTGACGTGAAACCGATTGGCGGCTCGACATCGGAGCTGGCCGAGTCATTGGCGCGCTTCGAGGCAGTGGGCATCGCTCAAGTTCAGGTCGTCCTGGACCCCATCGATGCCCAGGCCGTCACCGAGATGGGGGAGGTCCTGGCGCTGCTCCAATGAGTAGCTTCCCCCGATCTGACCGCAATCGACGTCGGCTGAACGGGAAGGGAGACAGCATGGCCAATTTGCGCATCACCCGGCTCGGGCATGGGGGAGTCCTCTATCGGTCGCCGGGCGATGCCTGGATCTGGGTCGATCGCTGGACCGGCGCTCCCAACTATGCCGAGGAGTACCGAAGTGCCGAGAAGGTCGACGTTGTTGCTCCCACCCACTGTCATTTCGACCACGTCGGGGACGATTGCTCCGATCTGGTCGAGCTGGCCGAGATCGTCGGATCCACGGTGATCGGCTCCCACGAGATGTCCATATGGCTCGGATCCCGCGGAATCGAGTCGATCGGCATGAACAAGGGCGGGACTGTGGAGGCAGCGGGGATCAAGTTCACAATGGTCCACGCCGACCACAGCGGGGGCGCCACGCTGGGAACCGAGAGTGACCAGGTGACCCGCGATCTCGGGTGCTGGGGATGGATCCTCGAGTTCGAGGATGGCACCGTCGTCTACCAGTCCGGCGATACCGATCTGTTCGGAGACATGGCTCTGATCGGCGAGCGCTACAGCCCCAGCATCGGCGTCTTCCCGATCGGAGGGCACTACACGATGGGCCCGCCCGCCGCCGGCCGGGCGGCCGATATGGCGGGAGTGTCGACCGTGATCCCGGTTCACTACGCGACTTTCCCCATCCTGACCGGCACTCCCGACGAACTCCGCCAACACACCAGAGCTGAAGTGGCAGCGCTGGAACCCGGCGAGACCTGGGGAGAGTGAGCTAACTCCCTGCCGAGGAGACGGCGGGAAATGGGCGACGCACCGATCTGAAGGTCAGGACCAGGAAAAACAACACGATCGGGATCACGGCCATCGTCGCCGAACCCGATGTGTTCGCGTGGTAACTGACGAGAAGGCCCAGGACGACCGACAGGACTCCGAACGCAGCCGCCGTTGCCATCATCGAGGGCACCCGCTTGACGAGGAGAGCAGCCGTGGCCGGGGGGCCGACGAGCAGGCCGAATACCAAAAGGGTCCCGACCGTCTGGAAGGAGCCGACGATCGACAACGTGATCAGTGAGAGCAGAGCGATGTGGGTCATGCCTGGTCGCAGCCCGAAGAGGCTGGCCTTCTGCTCGTTGAAAGAGAGGACCAGGAAATGGCGATAGAAGACGATCGTCATCGTCACGACGATCACGGCAACGACAGCCAGTGCGACGAGGTCTCCGCCGGTAACGCCCAGGGCATCGCCGAACAAGATGGTTGACAGGTTGACGGCGAAGGAATCGGTCCTCGAGATCAGGATCACACCCAGGCCGAGCATTCCAACAAACAGGAGGCCGATACCGGTGTCCTCCGAGAACGTGGTCTGGCGATGAACGAAGTTGATTCCGCCGATCATCGCTACCGCTGCCAGCACGGCACCGATGAGGACGTTGAAGTCGAAGATGATGGCGATGGCGATGCCTGGGACGACACCGTGTACCAAGGCGTCGCCGAGAAAGGTCATCCCCCGGATGACCACCCAGGTGCCGACCACCGACAGGGCCAGCGCGGCGAGGACGCCCGCAACGAGGGCTCTCTGCTGGAAGGCGAGCTCGAAAGGCTCAATCAGCCATTCCATGACGTCGAAGCTACCGGTCATCCCAGGGCCTCCGAGATTCTCCGGGCGTTGGTGAGAAGCATCCCCGAGAGCGTTTCGGCCCCCGATCCGGGCTCCCCCAGAGATTCAGTGAACAGCTCCACGACCTCGACGTCGTCGCCGAGCTCAGCGGCCACTGCTTCGGCGAGTGCGGTCGGCTGAGTCGTCTCGGCGAAGATCGCACTCGTGCCCGATTGCTCCATGACCTCGACCAGATGTGCAAGCTCCGCCGAGGATGGCTCGGTGAGCGTGGAACCACCCGGGACAACCACGCCGATTGTCTCGAACCCGTAACGAGCGGCGAAGTACCCGAATGCCTCGTGGTTGGTCACCATCTCTCGGTGATCCTGCGACACGACGGCGAGGATTCCCTCTATTTCCCCATCGGTCGCCTTCATACCGGCGGCGTAGGCAGCGGCGCGTTCCTGCCAGCCACCGGGGTGGTGGGCATCGAGTGCATCCGCCACGGCAACGGCGGCATCGCCGACTCGAGTGGGGTCCATCCAAAAATGGGGATCGAGGGCGCCACCATCACGGAATTCGATCGGTTCGACCAAGGGAGCCACTTCCAACACCTGCACCCCGTCGTTCGCCACGGATGCGAGAACGTCCTCCAACCCGGCTTCGAGGCCCAGCCCGCTGGCGAGCACCAGGTCGGCGCTCGCCAGCAGGCTCGCCTGCCGGGAGGAGGGGGAGAAGTCGTGCGCGTCGACACCGATCGGGATCAGTACCTCCACTTCCCCTTCGTCACCAACCACTGCGGCTGCGATGTCACCGACGATCGAGGTGGTGGCCACGACAGCCAGACCTCCCTCAGCCTCGTCTGTCCCACCGGAGCAGGCGGCGAGTGTCAGGGCCAGAAGCAGGAACCTGCCGGCGTTTCTCATCTCATGCCTATAATGAGAATCATTATCAACCAGCGTAGAATCGGGTAGCCGGCAATGCCAGTCCCGGACCGACAGATCGAAGAGCGGCTCGCCGAGGCGGGTGTTCGATATACAGCGGGGAGACGCCACGTCGTATCCGCACTGGAACGAGTGGACGGGCCTCTGTCGGCGGCCGAGCTTCATCTGGAGATGGGTGGGGCGGTGCCGGTCTCATCGGTGTATCGGACGCTGGCGGTGCTCGAGGAGGCGGGGGTAGTCGAGCCGCATCACGGCGCAAGGGGAATCACCAGGTATGAGATGGCCGAATGGCTGGCCGGTCATCATCACCATCTCGTGTGCATCGAGTGCGGGGCGGTCGAGGACATCGAGCTCCCGGAGCCGCTGGAAGTGGAGTTGGAGCGTCTAGTCGGCCAGTTGTCGGCATCGGCCTCCTTCTCGGCCGGAGGCCACTCGCTCGAGGTAGACGGCCGTTGCGCGAGGTGCCGGTGAGACCCGTGGCCGTCAGAGGGGAGGATCTGGTCCTGGCGTACGGCCCGAACATCGCTCTCACCGCGTCGTCCTTCAAGATCCCGAGGGGTGGGATCACCGTTTTGATCGGCCCCAACGGATCGGGGAAGTCGACCCTCCTCGGCGCCATGGCAGGCCTGATCCATCCAATCAGTGGGTCGATCGAGGTGCTCGCACCGGATGGGTCGGAGCAGAGGATCTCTTACGTGTTGCAGAGCACCAAGGTCAACGACACGTTGCCGGTGACTGTGAGGGAAGTAGTGACGATGGGGAGATACGCCGGCTCCAACGCCCGTCGTCTCGGTGCTGCGGACCACGTCGCAGTGGACGAGGCGATGAGGCGGATGGGGATCAGCCACCTCGCCGGACGGCACTTACGCGAGCTGTCGGGAGGGCAGCGCCAGCGGGTCCTGGTGGCACAGGGCCTTGCCCAGGAGCACGAGATCCTGCTCCTCGACGAGCCATTGACCGGGCTGGACCTGACCTCCGCTCAGGCCATCGACAATGTCATCCACGACGAGACTCAGACGGGGTGCACCATCGTCATGACGACCCACGATCTGGCCGAAGCTCAGGTGGCCGATCACGTGGTTCTGCTATCGGGCCGCGTTGTTGCCTCGGGCGCGGCTGAAGAAGTCCTGACGGTGGAGAATCTGACAGCCGCGTACGGGCCCAATCTCCTCCATGTAGAAGGGGAGAGGCTGTTCATCGACGATCCAGCGCACCGCCCTGTCCCCGGGCGGCACGATCACCGGGATCGGTCGGGCTGACCGACTAGGGAGTCAGCGACGGTGTCGATTAGGCGTCGGTCACCGACGCGGACCGCGCTCCTCGCGTGGCCTCGCCTCGTTGACCTTCAGGTTGCGGCCGTTGTAATCGGCCCCATCGAGCTCCTCGATCGCCTTGGCGCCGGCGTCGTTCGCCATCTCGACGAATCCGAAGCCGCGGGAGCGGCCGGTCTCACGATCATTGATGATCGCAGCGTTGTCCACTGCCCCGTACTCACCGAACAGGGTCTCGAGATCGGCGGCCGTTGTGGTGAAGGGAAGATTCCCCACATAGATGTTCATGACTCCCGTCATCCTTTCTAATTGAAGGGCCTCTTGGCAGCCCTTCGCCATGTGTCCGGTACGACCCTGCCCTCGATCCGGTCGCAATGCTGGACGGGAAGCCAACGAGTCGCCGCCGAAGCAGCGGGCGGAAATGTAGTGGAATTCCCGCGGGCATGTGACGAAAACGCGGACCCTGACCTTTACCCCAAGTCGTAGGATCGGCTCGTGGTACCCGAAGAGAGGTCAGAGGCACACAGGGCGGAGTGGGATCGGGCCTATGTCGACGAGTGGGCACCGTGGGACATTGGCCGGCCCCAGCAGGCGTGGATCGATCTCGAGGCTGCCGGCGAGATCATTCCTCCCGTCCTCGATATAGGTTGTGGCACGGGCGAGCACTCTCTGTTGTTTGCAGCCCGAGGGCTGGAAGTCGTCGGGATGGATGTATCCACCGTCGCGATCGACCGAGCACGGTCGAAGGCAGAGCAACGTGGTCTGGATGTGACCTTTCTCGTGGGTGATGCCCTCGAACTGGATGGGCTGAATCGGCGCTTCGCGACGATCACCGACTCAGCCGTGTTTCACCTCTTCGATGACGACGGGCGATCTCGCTATGTCCAAAGCCTGTCCTTAGCGATCGAGACAGGTGGTGTGCTCCATCTTCTGTGCTTCTCCGAGCACACACCCGGCGAGGAGGGGCCGCGTCGCGTGACTCAGGCGGAGCTCTACGATTCCTTTGCCGACGGCTGGGTGATTCAGCGGATCGAACCGGCGATCATCGAGGTCAAGGAGCACTGGGCACCGGAGGCGGCACGTGCATGGTTGGTTCGGATCGTCCGTACCGGCTAGCTCTCCGAGATCGTCACCTTGTTGATGACTACTTCTGATTCGGGCCTGTCGCCGCGATCCGTCGCGGTGGTGGCGATCGAATCCACGGCCTCCATCCCGGACGTCACCTTCCCGAAGATGGTGTAGGAGTGAGGCAGGCCAACGTCGCTGTGGCAGATGAAGAACTGGGAGCCGTTGGTGTTGGGCCCGGCGTTGGCCATGGCCACCGTCCCCCGCGAATAGCTGCCCGGGCCCTCGATCTCGTCGCGGAACTTGTAGCCCGGGCCGCCGGTTCCGGTGCCGGTCGGGTCACCACCCTGGATCATGAAGTTGTCGATGACTCGATGAAAGACGACTCCGTCGTAATACCCGTCGCGGGCCAGGAAAACGAAGTTGTTGACGGTCTGAGGTGAGCGAGCGGGGTCGAGCTCGATGACGATCTCCCCGTGATTGGTGTCGAGGGTCGCTGTGTAGCCCTTGTCCAGGTCGATGGTGAGTTCGGGGGGAGACGGGTATTGGTCGGCCACGCGGCCTCTCTTTCTGTCGTTGAACGTAAACGTGGAATCTGGGCTTCGGTCAAGCCGCCCCGACATAGGCGGGGGTGTTGCCT